>JAPOIA010000058.1 GCA_029979185.1 Alphaproteobacteria bacterium
ACCGGATCTTCTTGATGAAGAAGCCGAGGCAGAAGTGGAATATGCCACCAATGAGAACACCCGTCATGAGGCCCGCCATGCCGCCGACGCCCGCGCCCGCGACAGCAGGGATCATTACTGGCAGGAACGCGAAGCTCGTACCCTGTACGATGGGCAGTTTTGCGCCGATCGGTCCGATGCTGACGGTCTGCAGCAGTGTTGCAATGCCGGCAAAGAGCATGGACATCTGGATCATGTAGATCAGATTCACGGCGCCGGGTTTGCCGAAGCCGAAGCCGGCGACGCCCGCAACAATGATTGCCGGTGTAACGTTGCTGACGAACATCGCCAGCACATGCTGAATGCCGAGTGGAATCGCCGATGCCAAGGGCGGTGTGTAATTCGGATCTCTTAATTGCGCTGGGGTTCCCAGCGATGAAGTATTTGCCATGATGCTCCCCCACGTTGCCTCGTGGACGGCGCTTGCGCGCAGTCCGCGAGTGTGTTTGCCCGGTACCATGCGTAGCCGGGCACGCCATGCAGCCTTTGGGCTGCAATTCCCTGTTCCAGTCTCAACTTGCTCGCCGTCTTGTTGCAGCGATCGGAAAAAGCATACGTGCAGGAGGCCGGGCGCTCGCGTTTGTCAGCGCGCATACCCTCGCAGGTTCGGGTGCCGGTTGACGTCCTTGTAAAGCAGGTAGCGGAACGGGCCGGGCCCCCCCGCGTAGCAAGCCTGGGGGCAGAAGGCGCGCAGCCACATGTAGTCGCCGGCTTCGACTTCCGCCCAGTCGCGATTGAGTTTGTAGACGGCCTTGCCTTCCAGTACATACAGGCCGTGTTCCATTACATGGGTTTCCTCGAAGGGGATCGAAGCGCCCGGCTGTAAAGTCACGATGTTGACATGCATGTCATGGCGCATGTCTTCGGGGTCCACAAAACGCGTTGTTGCCCAGCGGCCATCGGTATCGGGCATGGCGCGTGGTGCGATCTCGTGTTCGCTGGCGACGAAAGCTGTAGGTGCCGAAATGCCTTCGACAGTTTCGTATCGCTTGCGTATCCAGTGAAAACGCAGGTTTGTACTGCCGTTGTTTTTTGATGACCAGTTCGATCCCGGTGGAATGTAGGCAAAACCGCCCGCCTGCAGCGCATGGGATGCGCCGTCAACAGTTAGTGCCATTGCGCCGTCGACAATAAAGAGCACGCCTTCCGCTTCTGTATCCGGTTCCGGCTTGCTCGAACCGCCGCCAGGTGCGACGTCCATCACATAGTGCGTGAATGTTTCGGCAAAGCCCGACATGGGCCGGGCGATGATCCAGCCTCGCGTCTTCTCCCAATAGGGGAAATAGCTGGCGACGATATCGCTGAACACGCCTTTGGGGATGAGCGCATAGGCTTCCGTAAATACCGCTCGGCCGGTCATCAGTTGCGTCTGCGGGGGCAGGCCGCCCATACCAGCATAGTAGCTGCCTTTGGTTCCGGTCGTGTCGTTCATGGCAGCAGGTCTTTCAGCCGCAAGCTGGCGATTCGCTCAACCTGTGCGCAAGCCGTGGCGAATTCGGTATCGCGTTCGTTTGTAATGCGCTGTTCGAAAGCGGCCAGTATCTGCACTTTGTCCAGGCCCTTGACAGCGATAATGAATGGAAAACCAAATTTCGATTGATAGGCGTCGTTGAGTTCAGTGAATCGCGCCCGCTCCGCATCTGTGAGTGCATCGAGGCCGGCGCTCGCTTGCTCTGCGGTCGATTCCGCAGTCAGGCGTTTTGCAGCGGCGAGTTTGCCTGCGAGGTCGGGATGGGCGCACAATACGCCAAGACGTTCGTCCTCGCTGGCGAGACGAAACTGGCGCGCCAGCGCATTGTGCACGCCGGTCGCGGTATTGTGTGCCGGGCCGAGTTCGCTATCGAAGGCGCGTTCGGCGATCCACGAAGAATGTTCGAACACCCCACCGAATGTCTTGACGAAGGTTTCCCGATCCATCGAGCTGGGACTTGCTGCGCTGGTTGGAACAGGGTGTACGTTTGCCCAATGGCGGGCGATATCGATGCGGCGCGCGAACCATACATTGCCGCGAGATTGCACATAGTCGATGAAGCGCTTGAGCGCCGCCATCCTGCCCGGGCGTCCCGCGAGGCGGCAATGCAGGCCGATGCTCAGCATCTTGGGTGCGCCCGCCATGCCTTCTTCGTGAAGGACGTCGAAACTGTCCTTGAGATAGGCAAGGAACTGGTCGCCGCTATTAAAGCCCTGCGGCGTCGCAAAGCGCATGTCGTTCGCATCCAGCGTATAGGGTACGATCAGTTGCTGGCGCCCGGCGTGTTCGCGCCAGTAGGGGAGGTCGTCGGCATAGGAATCCGCGATGTAGTCGAAGCAGCCAAGTTCTGATGCAAGATCGACTGTATGGATGGATGTCCGGCCTGTGTACCAGCCTCGTGGCATCTGTCCCGTTACGGCATGGTGCAGACGGATGGCGTCCCGCATGTCCGCCAGTTCGGCCTCGCGCGTATAGTCCTTGTATTCGATCCATTTGAGGCCATGGGAAGCGATCTCCCAGCCGGCGTTTTTCATGGCTTCGACCTGGGCCGGGGAACGGGCCAGTGCGGTGGCGACACCGAATACAGTCACGGGTATCTGCGCTGCGGTAAACAGGCGATGCAGACGCCAGAAGCCCGCGCGGGCGCCATATTCGTAGATGGATTCCATGTTCCAGTGACGCTGGCCTGGCCATTGCGCAGCGCCAACTATTTCGGACAGGAACGCTTCCGATGCCGCATCGCCGTGAAGGATGCAGTTCTCGCCGCCCTCTTCGTAGTTGATGACGAATTGCACGGCGACAGCCGCTTGCCCCGGCCATTGCGCCGCGGGCGGGTTGGCTCCATAGCCGTGCATATCTCTGGTATATCGCGTAGTCAGCGTACCACTCCCCGTATGATATATTTGTATCGGATAAAATGGGGCATATATTCAAAAAAAAATTGAAATATTGATAGCCAGAACCGTATTTGGTGCAGCAGCCATTTCCGGCATCATCCGGTTACCTTTGAAGCGTGTAAACCGGCTTGCTGGCTGTAAGGAGAGAAAACTATGAAGGCGGATGCTGGATTTTTGACCACCCATATTCTCGATACCGCCAATGGTGTTCCGGCAGCCGGTGTTGAGATCGCGCTTTACCGGCTATCCGGCGAGGGGCGCGAAGAGATCGTAACAACGCGGACTAACGCTGACGGGCGCACGGATTCGCCACTGCTCGGCAAGGGCGAAATGCCGGCAGGCGAGTATGAGCTTGTCTTCATGATCGGCGACTATTTTGCGGCCCGGAGCACGCCCGGAGCGAAACAGTTTCTCGATGCGGTGCCGATCCGCTTCGTTATTGCCGATGCCGGTTCGCATTATCACGTGCCGCTGTTGGCGTCGCCTTTCAGCTTTTCCACCTATCGCGGAAGCTAGGCGTTCCGGTCGCCGGCCAGTTGCGCCTTGCAGCGTGCAACCATGAAATCAATCAAGAGACGGGTTTTCACATCCTGCAGACGCTTGTGCGGATAAACGCAGGAAAACGGCTGACTGGTTGGCGGGGATTTTTCCGCAACTGGCACAAGATCGCCGCTGGCCAGATGTTCTGCAACCTCGAAGACTGGTTTGTTGACGATGCCGCAACCGGACAGCGCCCAGCCTGTCAGGACATCTCCATCGTCCGACTCAAGTGGACCCAGTGGCTCGTAGCGTTTGACTTCCTTGCCGCTGATCAGGTTCCAGTAGAATTCGTTGGATCCCGGGAAGCGCAACAGCAGGCATTTGTGCTTGTCTGCAACAAGTGCAGCGCCATCGGCAGGGGCGCCATTGGCTTCCAGATAGGCTGGCGATGCGCATAGCACGCGTTCAAATTCGTGGATCTGGCGCACCCGCAATTCGGAATCGTTCAACTCGCCGAGAACAAAGGCCGCATCCAGCCCCTCGTTGATGATATCCACCTTGCGGTCCGACAGGCGCAGGCGCACGTTGACTTCGGGATATAGGCCTATGAATTCCGGCACCAGCGGGGCAATCAGTTTCTTTCCTATGCCGAGCGGGGCGGAAATAAACACCGTGCCCTTTGGTGCTGAAGCAATTTCCGCGATGGAACTTTCCACTTCTTCGATCGTATCGAGAATCTTGATCGCGCCCTTGTAAAACAGTTCGCCGTGCTCGCTTGGTTTCAGAGTCCGGGTGGTGCGGTAGAACAGGCGTACGCCGAGCCGCTTTTCCAGCTCTGCGATACGGCTGGAGGAAACGGCGGCAGATACGCGCAGGTCGCGCCCGGCAGCGGACATGCTGCCAAGTTCATAGACCCGGACGAACGTCTTGAGGTTTTCAACGTAGGACATGGAAAAAGGCTAGCATTGTCCGGAAATTTTTGAAAGTGCTGGTCTGTTTTTTGCGTTCACGAACAGGGCGGCAGGCTTCAAAGTCGTTTCCGATCATTCGGGACGGCAGGCCTATGGTCCGCGGCGATGCAGGGGGACTAGAAAATGTATGAACTGGCGGTATTCGGACATTGGCTGGAAGCGGCCGTGCGCTGGCTGCACATGATCACGGGCATTGCCTGGATCGGTTCGTCGTTCTATTTCATCGCCCTGGACCTTGGCCTTCGCAAGGACAAGCCGCTGCCCGCCGGGGTCGCCGGCGAAGAATGGCAGGTGCACGGCGGCGGCTTCTATCACATGCAGAAATATGTGGTGGCGCCCTCAACCCTGCCGGAACACCTGACCTGGTTCAAATGGGAATCCTACTGGACCTGGATGTCGGGCTTTGCACTGCTGGCCATCGTCTATTATGCGGGCGCCGAGCTCTACCTGATCGACAAGAACGTTCTGAACGTGTCCCAGCCGGTGGCCATACTTATTTCCCTGGCATCGCTGTCCATCGGCTGGGTCTTGTACGATTTCCTGTGCAAGTCGCCGATCGGCAACAATCACACAGCGCTGATGACACTGCTCTATATTATTCTGGTGGCGATGGCCTGGGGTTATACGCAGCTGTTCACGGGCCGTGCGGCGCTTTTGCATCTGGGCGCATTCACCGCGACGATCATGACGGCCAATGTCTTTCTGATCATCATACCCAACCAGAAGATCGTGGTCGCCGACATGATTGCCGGCAAGACGCCCGATCCGGCCCTAGGCCTGCAGGCCAAACAGCGCTCGACCCATAACAATTACCTGACGCTGGCGGTCCTGTTCCTGATGATTTCGGTGCACTATCCGCTGGCATTCGGTTCCAAATACAACTGGCTGATCGCTTCGCTTGTCTTCCTGATCGGCGTTGTCATACGGCACTACTTCAACAGCATGCATTCGCGTACCGGCAAGCCGCTGTGGACCTGGGCGGTGGCGGCTCTGATTTTCTGGGCCATCATGTGGCTATCGGGCATTCCGAAGGATTCCGTCGCCGCCGATCCGCCGCAAAAGACTGCCGCCAGCATGCTGACGCCACAGGAGCAGAAGATCGCGGCTCATCCTGCCTTCAAGGACGCACGCGATGCAGTGCAGACCCGCTGCACCATGTGTCATGCGAAGCAGCCGGTCTGGGCCGGGGTGATCGCCGCGCCAAAAGGCATATTGCTGGAAACCGACGCCGATGTCGTACGTGCCGCCAGCATGATTTACCTGCAATCGGGCCGCACCGACGCGATGCCGCCGGCAAATATCACGGAAATGAATGCCAAAGAACGCAAGGCAATCGTCAACTGGTACCGTGCCGCTGTAGCCGGCAGATTGTGAGCAGTGCCGGCTTCAACGATGGTCCCGGTCGTAGCCCCAAGGGGCGCCTCATGCGCTATCCATTTCCGTTGCTGTCATCTTCCCTGAAATATGATATGGAGAGGCGATTGTCGGCGGAGAAGACATGAAGGCTCTGGGCTATATTCTGACAGTGTTGGCAGCGACTGCCGCGAGCGGCGCTGCGCGGGCGTTCGATACGGTGTCGAGCCCGCTGCCATTATTTGCCCAGGATGGGCAGTCGGCTCTCACGTCCGGCTCCATATTCAAGAGTTTCTATTCGGGCAGCGATTTTTCCTTCGCCAGCGGTTGGGGCCTGCGCGGCCAGCCGGCCGGCTCCCGTTATTTTGGCTACACACATACCTTCAAGAACAAGGTATTCGCCGATGTTCAGACGCGCACCGGCTATATGCCGCTGATGGGCGGCGGAACGGTTCTCGGCTATGATTTCAGCAGTGTGCGCCTGAAGACCGGTTATAGCATGGGACGCTTCCAGCCTTTCCTCGCGGCGAGCGTGAGCGTTGCTGCTCCCCAGCAGCTCAACGCGCTGACCTTCCGCCCATTCGGTGGCGCGTCAAACGGGTTGAACACGGCGACCGTCGGGACCCGTTCCTTCGCTACGGTCACCGCCGGGTTCAATTACAAGGTCACCAACAACCTTTCCTTTGGCGCGGCCGTTTCAGTCACCAACACAAACGGCAATACCGGGCCGCGGTGGTAGTGCACGCCCGTGGCCTATTTCAGCCGTTCCCAGATCAGTTCGTTCCGGTTGCCAACCGGTTGCAGGACGATCCGGTCGGTTCCGTCAAATAAATAGGCGCGGCGGAAGTCCGGACGGTCCTGCCAGCCGGGAGAGACGCTGCCCCTGCGGTGGTGAGTGACGATTTTTGCCGTTTCATCCACCGAATATGTGCCGAAGTAGGCTGTATAACCATGGAGCGCTTGTAGAGCTTCTTCCCCGCTAGGCTCTTTGCCGGCCATATCGACCGGGGGCCGGTCCGGTTGTATCTGCGCCGCCATCCAGCCGGATTCGTGATAGGTAATGAGGCCAGTCGGATTGGCGCCCCGCCATGGCGTGATCCTGCCATCGGTCGTTATGGCGACGAGTTTCCATGTGCCGACAAATTTCGCGGCATCCTCCCCTGCAGGCCGGATGGTCGATGCGCAATCTGACGATGTTTGATCGTTCATGGCTGGTCGCTCTCCCTGTTTCGTTGCAGCAGTTGTTTCAGTCGTGACCTCAACGCTGTATTCATATTGACATGACCCCTGGAGCGTGACCAGATTCTGTTGCAGCAACGCCTTTCGCGGCTTGCCTGTCAATATTTCACGGGAGGAACCGGATGAGTGCGAGCCAGGCATCGGCAGCAGATGACAATCAACATGTGGTACAGCGTGCGCATGTCGGGGTGATCGTTCCGGCTGTCAATCGCACTTGCGAAACGCAGTTTCACAATCACGCGCCGAAGACGCTTGGCGTACATACAATGCGCGCGCGGATCGCCGGCAAGTGGGCACGTCCGGTTGAAGAGTTGAAGCCGGAAATCGAACTGGCAACGCAGATGCTGGCCGAATGCGCGCCGGACCTGATGGTCTACAACTGCACATCATCTTCCATGAAGGAAGGTCCGGAAGGCGAAAAGCGCATTCTCGGCATCATGGAAGAGACCGCCGGTATTCCGGCCATTTCCACGAGCGCTGCTGTCGGAGAGGCTTTCAAGCATTTCGGAATCAAATCTGTCATTGTCGTCACGCCCTACCAGAATAACAACGACATTCTCTTCTATCTCGACAAGATCGGCATCAAGGTTGCCGGCGATGTGGCGCTGGCGCTGGATACTTCGAAATATGGAGCGGTCACCCCGCAGGAATGGGTCGATATCGCCATGAAACACGACAGCAAGGATGCCGACGCTATCTTCCTTAGCTGTGCCGCGACAACGCAGATCGATGCTGTTGCGCCGCTTGAGGCGGCTTCCGGCAAGCCGGTAGTCAACAGCAACCAGGCGGTGCTTTGGGCATCTCTGGAGCGGTTGCGCGGCAAGTTGGGGGCATTCGATCCGCCTGCCACGGGCGGCCTGATGCGCACGCTGGGGCAGTAAAACAGATCGCAGGAGGCAGGGATGGATGACCGGGTGATACGAGACGGTATCGAGGACAAGTCGGTCACAATCGACGGGCTGAAGATTCGTTATCTTGAGGCGGGAAGCGGGCATCCGGTGCTTATGTTGCACGGCGCTTCGCTGGGGTCTTCGGCGGATGTGTTTCTGCGCAACATGCCGGCGCTTGCGGGTGCAGGCTTTCGGGCAATTGCCTTCGACCAGCCGGGTTTTGGACTGTCGGACGTACCGGACGATCATTCGCCCGGCCTGCGCAACAGGATGATCGGCAAGGTGGCCGATACGCTGGGGCTGCAGAGGCCCGCGCTTTTTGCCCATTCGCAATCTGGCTCGACGGCCTGGCAATTGTGCCTCGACAATCCGGAGTGCTACAGCCATCTGATCGTCCTCGGTACCGGCAGCCTGCTGCCGCCGCTGGAGCAGAGCAAAGAAGGCATGGATGCTGCCGCACAGCAACGGCTGGAGCGGCGCATGGTTCACAAGGAGCCGGGTGTCGAGGATACGCGCAAGCTTCTCGAGGCAACGCTTTTCCATCACCAACTGATCACCGAGGAAGAGCTGGCGCTGCGTCATTCGCGAAGCATAGGCACGAATTTCAAGGCATTCGTCGCCCGTGCAGATTACGCCGCCAATGCGCCCAGGAAGGAAAAGGCCGGACCACCGGCATGGCAGCGGGTCCTCGACCAAAAGGTGCCAACGCTGCTGATCTATGGTCGCGAAGACCGGGCGAATGCCTTCGAGCGGGCCAACCTGTGGAAGGAAAGACATCCCTCGCTCAACCTGCATATTGTTGACGGCTGCAAGCACCTCGTGCCATGGGATGCGGCCGATGAGATCATCCGGCTGGCGGTCCCGTTCATGAAGACCTGACCCTTACAGGGCAATGATGCGGGCGGCGCCCTTCTGGTCCTGTATGACCTCAGCCAGCAGTTTTGCGCAGGCATAAACGGCCTTTATCGACGGGCAGGGCACGCCGGTGATTTCCCCCAATTCGATAACCGAACCAACAAGGGCGGTCAGTTCAATGGCGCGGCCTGCCTCGACATCCTGCAGCATCGACGTCTTGTGTTCGCCAACAGCTTGTGCCCCGGCGATACGTTTTTCCAGCGGAATGCGGAACCGGATGCCAAGCGCTTCGCCTATACTTTGCGCCTCGCGCATCATGTCCGCGGCCAGTGCACGCGTTTCGGGAAATGTGCAGATATGCGCCAGCGTCGCATGGGTTAGGGCGCTGATCGGATTGAAGCTGAGATTGCCCCATAGTTTGGTCCAGATTTCCGAACGGATGTCGCTGACGACCGGCGCCCGGAAACCGGCTTTCGTAAAAGCCTGTGAAACAGCTTCTATGCGCGGCGTTTTCTCGTTGGTGATTTCAGCAAGCGAGAACCGGTTGCCTTCGATATGTTTGATGATGCCGGGGGCTGCGATTTCCGCAGCCGGATAGACCACGCTGCCAATTACGCGCGCTGCCGGCAGATTGTCCGCGACGATGCTGCCGGGGTCGACGCTCTCCAGACGGCGTCCTTCCAGATCGCCGCCGAAGCCCATGAAATACCACCAGGGTATGCCGTTCTGTGCTGTAAGCACCATGGTCCCGTCGCCGAACAGTGCCGGAAGGTCGCGCACGACATCTGCGACCTGATGGGCTTTCATACCGAGGATGACCAGATCCTGCGCGCCCGCATCGGCGATCTTCTGGTGTGCGGCTACCCGTGCGGTGATGGTCTCGCCTTCTTCTGTGACCAGCTTCAGCCCGTCCTTCTGGATGGCGGCCAGATGCGGCCCGCGGGCGATGACGCTGACATCTTCTCCTGCCTGTGCCAGTTGGACTGCCAGCAGTCCGCCTATCGATCCTGCACCGACTACGCAAATCCGCATTTACAGCTCCAACTCTCAAGTGCCGCGCGTCCGGCAAATGCCGCTTCACCTTCCGGTCCGGTCGCATTCCCGGAGCACTCCGGGCGGGATCATAAACGAAACGCGACACGAATGAAGTGGTAACTCCTATACAGGCATCAGGGTGGCGTGCAACCGCAGCTTGTTGCCGCGTGCCGATGGTCCTATGGTTATTGATACAGTTTTTCGGAAGGCAGGAACGTAACAATGGCGCAGACATCGACGGCGGAGCGGCCGGCCCAGACCCGCTCGGAACTTGCTGACCGGGCCATGCAGATATTCCGGGAAAAGGTAACAGCGGATATGCGTCCGGAAGAAAAGGACGAACTGCTGGAACTGACCATGATGCAATTGCTCGACCGCAATGTTGCAGTTCCGTTCTTCGGGCGTGCCGGTGCGCAGGGGGGCGGCTATGTCAACCGCATTCTGGGCAAGTATCTCATGCATGACGATCCACGCCTGCCCCAGATGCCGGAAATACCGACCCTGATCGATTTCTTCAAGAAGCGGATCCTGCTGAAGGAGGGAGGCGGCAATCATCTGCTGCAAAGCGCCAATCTGGCGCTGAAAAACGGCCTGTCCGAAAAGCTAGTGCTGGCCTGCCTGCTGCATGACATTGCCGTGACCTGCTACATTCGCACCGACCACGGCTATCACGGCGCACAACTTATCGAGCCCTATGTCGACGAGGAAACCGCCTGGGCGGTGCGCTATCATCAGGCGCTTCGCTTCTATCCGGACGAAAGCGTCGGCTACGAATATCCCGATCTCTATCGCCGGGCGATGGGCGAGGACTATACGCCGCCAGCCTACATCCAGCGCGACTATGAATATGCGCGCAAGCATAAATGGTACATGTCGGCGCGGCTGGTGACGGCCAACGATCTCTACGCCTTCGATCCAAATGTCACGGTAGACATTGACGATTTTACCGATATCATCGGCCGCAATTTCAGGCAGCCTGAGGAAGGGCTCGGCTTCGATACAAGCCCGACGGCGCATATGTGGCGCAGCATAATATGGCCGAACAACTTCCTGTAGTGCGCCTGTTCAAGCAAGCTGCAGGCCGCCGCGTTCCTGCAGAAACCTTATGATCGTTTCAACGCCATCGCCCTTGCGCATGTTGGTGAAGACGAAAGGGCGCTCGCCACGCTGCTTGCGGGTGTCGGATTCCATCACGCCAAGGTCGGCCCCTACCAGCGGGGCAAGGTCCGTCTTGTTGATGACCAGCAGGTCGGAGCGGGTGATGCCGGGGCCGCCCTTGCGCGGGATCTTTTCGCCCTGTGCGACGTCGATTACATAGATGGTGATATCGGCAAGCTCGGGGCTGAAGGTCGCGGCAAGATTGTCGCCGCCGGATTCGATCAGGATAATGTCGAGATCTGGAAAGCGTTCCTGCATTGTCTTCACCGCATGCAGGTTGATTGAACAATCTTCGCGAATGGCTGTATGCGGGCAGCCGCCGGTTTCTACTCCGAGTATGCGGTCCTGTGGCAGCGCGCCGGCGGCAGCGAGGATGCGGGCATCTTCCTGGGTATAGATATCGTTGGTGATCGCGCAGATATCGCAGCGGTCGCGCAGCGCCTTGCAAAGGTTCTCTACCAGCGCTGTCTTGCCGGCGCCGACCGGTCCGCCAATGCCGACGCGCAGTGCATTCTTGTTGGTCATGAGCGAAACAACCTTGCGTTCTGGGATTCATGATGAAACGATGCAATATCGTTGAGGAAGCTGCAGCCGCCAAGATCGTCAAGGCTTGAGGCAAGCGCTGCTGCGGTGACAGTCTCAATCCGCGATGCCAGCGCGGCGGCAATCTGCTGACCTGCGCTCTGGCCGACTATGTTCATTCGCACGGAAGCCGACACCCAGTTGGACAGCATCGCAAACAGGTAGCCGTTGATGGTCTGGGCCGGATCGCAGCCGTGTACTGCGGCTGATGCGCCGAAGCAGACAGGGTATGCTGTATTGGCGCCGATATTCTCCGCCAGTGCATCCAGCGCCACATGGGGCCATGCCTTTTGGGTGACGTCGAGAAAAGCCGTACCCTGCTGCAGGCACTCCTGCCGCAGTTCGGCGGTTACTGTCATGGCGCAGGCAAGCTCAGCCAGTTCGCATAGCGCGAGAATCAATGTATCGCCGTCCAAGTTGCAATGGATACGGAACACTTCGGCGATGAAAATCGCATCGTTCCAGCCGCTGCCATGGCGCAGGACGTCATTGAGCCAGTCTTCCAGGCTCTCGGTATCGTGCACTGTGCCCTTTTCAGCCGCGGTTTCAAGTCCATGCGAATAGGCATAGGCGCCGACCGGATAGGCGGGCGACAGCCATGCCTGCAGGGCCAGCTGCGCATGCGCGTGCGGATCAGTCATGATGATGACCGCCGCCATAGGCGCCTGATACTGGTGCGAATGGCAGGTTTACGTGCCTAACAATACCACCAAGGCCGCGCACCATCTCCTCGATAACGTGATCGGGCCGTATGAGTATCCTGTCAGGCAAAAGTTGCGCCTCCAGATGCCGGTTTCCCAGATGATAGGCCAGCGCGACAAGGTTTGCGGAATTCGAGGCAGTGATTTCGGCGAGTGGTTCGGAAGCTGCTTCGACCATGACGCGGGCGGCATTGTCCAGTACCAGCGTATCGCCGTTTTGCAGTTGGGGCGCGTGTTCAAGATCGAGCAAAAATTCAAGGCCGTTGGTGCAGGTCATGACATA
>JAPOIA010000059.1 GCA_029979185.1 Alphaproteobacteria bacterium
GCGCAATGTCTCGCGGCGTCCGCTTGCTGACGTCACTGCCCGTGCCGTTGCCAGAGCCCAGAAATGTCCGCAGATGAAGATCCTGTTGCGTGGCCACGCCGATTTCAACGGCACGCGCAAGGACAATGTCTGGCTGGGGACGCAGAGGACATTCGTCATCAAGCGGTATCTCATCCGTGCCGGCATAAAGCGTTCGCAGATCGAAACCGTCAGCTTTGGCGAAGATCGTCCGGCCGCCGACAATCGGCAGTTTCTTGGCAGGGCCAGGAATCGTCGTGTCGAAATAATTTTACAATAGGTAGTTGATATGACCTATCTGGTTTCCTTCTACAGCGTATATCTCGTACTTGCATTTGCAATAGGCGTTGTTACCGGGTTTCTGACCTGGGCTGCGGAATCGCGCGGGCGCTGGTTCGGCGGCTGGTTCGGTTTCAGCATCCTGCTATTCGTTGCAGGTGTGGTTGTTGCGCTATTCAAACTGCTGCCGGGCCGTGCGGGACTGTATCTGGAACTCGCGCTGCTTTTCTATGCCGCCTACATTGTCGGGTGCTGGCTGGGCAGTGTGCTACGTGGCCTATTTGCCCCGGTGAGGCAGGCAGAAAGAAATGCAGCCAGCCGGAAAGATGCATCTTCATCGACCGGAGCAGCAGCCCGCAGCGGTTCGGATGCACCAGCTGCAGCAACTCCGGAAGCCACAGCATCGACAGGCGCGATTGGCGCAGCGTCTGCCGATCCATCGCATGTTGCAACAGGACGACAGGATAGAAGCCCGGCCCGCGGTGCAGGCGGTTCAAGTTCTGGCGTGGACTCAGTGCAGCCAGCGTATGATGTTCCCGCTGGTATTCATGCGGGTGCCGGCATTGAACAGGCCGCATCGACCGGAGCAGCAAACTCGGCGGCAGCAAGCTCGGCAGAGAGTCTTGCGACACACTCGGCCACCGCGGCATCGGGCGTGTCGGCTGCTTCCGCGGCCGGGGCCGCACAGGCGGCCAGGGCAGCGTTCACGGGGGAAGGTAATGCAGCGGTAACTGCGGGCGCCAGCGCAGGCGCCGGCACTGACAATCTCCCGGGAACGCGACCCGAGGCCCTGACAGCTCCGCAGGGCGGCAAGGCCGACGATCTCAAGCGCATTCGCGGTATCGGCAAGGTCAATGAAACCAAGCTTCACGCTCTCGGCATCTTTCATTTTGCGCAAATCGCCGGCTGGTCACTGGAGAATGTCGAATGGGCCGGGGAGTATCTGGCCTTTCCGGGCCGTATCGAGCGTGAGGATTGGGTCGGGCAGGCAAAGGTTCTGGCGGCCGGGCAGGATACCGATTTTTCCCGCCGCGTCGATGCAGGCGAGGTCCTCAGTTCCGACGATGGCGAGCCTGAGCCGCTCCCCGGCCTGCAGCCTGCGGGTCTCGCGGCGGCGCGCAATGGCAAGCCCGACGATCTGAAGCGCATCCGCGGTATCGGGCGGCAGAACGAGGACCGGCTCAACGCGCTCGGCATATTTCACTTCGATCAGATCGCGGGGTGGAACGCAGCGAATTGCGAATGGGCAGGAGCGTTCATGTCATTCCCGGGGCGTATCGAACGGGAGGATTGGGTCGGCCAGGCGAAAGTGCTGGCGCAAGGCGGCGAGACGGACTTTTCGCGCCGCGTCGCCCGCGGTGAAGTCGAGACGTCGCGGGACGAAGGGGACGACGCTGACAAGTAAGCGTCCGCTGCTTTAGATCCGGATCTGTTCGCTGGCGTACTGCGCCCGTTATGGCATTTATCCGCGATCGCGTAACAGGCGCGATTTTTCGCGATTCCAGTCGCGGTTGCGTTCTGTCTGGCGCTTGTCGTGCAGTTTCTTGCCGCGCGCCAGTGCGATTTCCAGTTTGGCGCGGCCCTTGGCATTGAAATAGAGTTTCAACGGCACGATGGTCATGCCCTCGCGCTCGACGCCCTGCGCCAGTTTGGCGATTTCGCGCTTGTTCAGCAGCAGCTTGCGTGGCCGGCGCGGATCGTGATTGAAACGGTTGGCTTGCAGATATTCCGGCACATTGGCGTTGATCAGATAGACTTCGCCCTTCTTGTCGACATCGACATAGCTTTCAGTGATCGTCGCCTTGCCCGAACGCATGCCCTTGACCTCGGTTCCGGTCAGCATGATGCCAGCCTCCACGGGATCGAATATCTCATAGTCGTAGCGCGCGCGCCGGTTATCGGCGGCGATCTTGAAATTGTCGGTCTCTTTTTTCTTGCTGGCTGCCAAGGGGAATACCCAACCTGTAATTATATTTCCACTAGATTATTTCACTGATTTGCGGAGCCGCGAAACAATCGGTATTCC
Source organism: Alphaproteobacteria bacterium (assembly GCA_029979185.1). Lineage (GTDB taxonomy): Bacteria > Pseudomonadota > Alphaproteobacteria > Rhizobiales > Beijerinckiaceae > Terripilifer. The sequence goes on from JAPOIA010000059.1 coordinate 2,324, forward strand.
TCGTCGCCTGAAAACGCCATACTGGTCTCTCGCATATCCAGCCCGGTACAGGCGCTTTCAGGCGGGTATCTCGCTTTGCATATATAGTGACGGCGACCGCAAAATGCGACTCCGGCTATCGCATCGCGACGTCGCCCGGCCATTCCGGATGACACAAAAAAGCTGCCGCAGCGCCGGGCTGCGGCAGCATTGTTCAAAACGCCGCAGTGTCCTATTCGGCAGCGCGCTGGGCCGCGTTGTCGATGAGACCGGCGGAGGCCATGGCGGCGCGCAGTTTCGCCTTGTTGGCGTCAACCATCGGCACCAGCGGGAGGCGAACATCTTCCCCGAACATGCCCAGAACCGACAGGCCGTATTTGGCGCCCGTCACGCCAGCCTCAAGGAACGTCGCCAGATGCAGCGGCGTCAGCTGATCCTGGATGCGCAGCGCTTCTGCCGGGCTGCCGGCGTCCCAGGCATTCTGGAGCTGGGCGCACAGGCCCGGCGCGATGTTGGACACTACGGAAATGCAGCCATGCGATCCGGCGGCGAATGTCGAAAGTGCAGTGATGTCGTCGCCCGACAGCTGGATGAAATCCGGTCCCATCGCCATACGCTGCATGGACACGCGGCCGATGTTACCCGTTGCGTCTTTCACTCCGGCAATGTTTTTCAGCTCGAACAGGCGCGCCATCGTGTCGACGGAAATGTCGATCACCGAGCGGGGCGGGATATTGTACATGATGATCGGGATGCCGATCGCATCATTGATCGCCTTGAAGTGCTGGTACAGCCCTTCCTTGTTCGGCTTGTTGTAATAGGGGGCCACGACCAGCACGGCATCGGCGCCGGCCTTTTCGGCATGGCGGGCAAGACCCACAGCCTCGGTGGTATTGTTGGAGCCGGCGCCGGCAATGACCGGAACCCGGCCGTTGGCTTCCGCGATGCAGGCTTCGACGACCTTGCGGTGTTCCTCGTGGGACAGGGTGGGGCTTTCGCCGGTGGTGCCGCAGGGAACAAGGCCGTGAATGCCCTGTTCGATCTGCCAGCTCACCAGTTTGCGGAAGCCGGCCTCGTCAAACGCTCCGTCCTTGAATGGAGTTACGAGTGCGGTCATCCAGCCTTTCAGGGCTGCTCCCTTGTCGCTGGCATTGTTTGCCATGGTCTGGTCCTTCGCTCCGAATGTCCGAACAGCGCCGCCCAAAGACTGCCGCATTGAGGCTTATTGTTCAGCGTGCGTTATTCATAACCCGTATTCGCGGGCATTGAAAAGCGGATATTGCGGCTGCGCCAGGGGCGCGGCAGTGAAATCGGACCGGAATCCGCCGCGGTCAGGGTGGCACCGCGGGTGGAAGCTGTTGCAAGGGTCGAGCCGTGCCATCCACCTCGCCGTTTTTATGGTTAGCAATTCCTCAACCGAATGCGTGCACGCTGAACCTTTCAGCAGGGCATGATTGCGGGGTTGTTATGAGCGAATTGCGAACGATTTCACCCCTGTCGAGGGCACTCGCGCTGGCGGGCGTGTTTGGCCTGGGTGTTCTAAGTCACTGGTCTTATTCGCAGTTTCAGGCTCCAGGGCCAGAGGTCGACATCTTCTACGAAACGCAGCGCGAGCGGTCTGCACGGCTGCGCCAGTCGGCTCTCCCGACTGCGGACGATGTCATAAAGGCACAGGATCATGCCGGTTCTGCCGCGGGAGTGGAGGTCTGGCGGGCCGAAAATGCCCGGCAAAAGCAGCTTGCAGAGAAATTTTCCGGCCACCGCGCGACGCAGGTTTCCGACCGTGCTGCGGCTCTGGCTAGCCGGCAGCTGGCACTGCTGGGCGGTACGGTGCGCCCGCCTGCGCCCTTGCACATGCCGCAGGAACTGGTTTCGGCCGGAGCGCTGGCGCGAGCCGAACGAACCATCATGTCAGTGGCTGCCATTGCACATCCGCAGGGTATCGACGGCGACCGTATCATGGTGTCGGCCCTGCGGTCGCAACTGCAAACCACCCGGCAGGCCAGGCTCGCCTTAAGGCAACGTTTGAGCGACAAGCAGCGGCTGGAAGAGAATTTGCGCCGGGCCCGGCTGCGTATCGAGCGGCTGGCGGAGAGGGAAATCATCCGCGCAGCCTCCGTACGCCTCCCTGTCGCGCCGACTGCGTCATTCATGGTCACGGCAGGGCCGGCGGTGGCTCAGCATGCGCCAGTGAGCCGCCCGGCAACCGCTGCGAGAATCCTTGCCGGGAGACTTCCTGCTGCGAGAAAACTTGCCGCCGAAACCCTCGCCGCAAAGCCAATTTCTGGCCGGTCATAGATAGCAAACGCCCGATTTGGCGTTCCGCCGCTGCCAACCCGACTGGTCGGTCCGGCGTCCACCAGCGCCATTGACGCGATCAACAGGGCTGCCGCGGTCGCCGCTCCGGCGGCAGTCTCCAGCGCACAGGTGCTGGCCTATGCGAGTCTGCCTGGTACATCGGACGTAAGCGGTTCTGCCGATGGCGATGTTGTCGCCAGCATTCCGGCGAGCGATCCCGTCAGTCTTGGCCTTTCGCGGCTTTCGCGGATGCAAGCTGTGGAGAATTTCGATCTGACCGGCGTGCGGGAAGCCATAGCAGCTTTCAAGAAGGGCGACATGTATGACGGTCGCGCGCATGCCCGGCGCGTGCGTGGAGACGTCGCGAAAGTTGCTGTCGAATGGGCGGAAGTGTCCCTGCAGCCGCGCAAGGCCGGTTCCGATCGCATCAGGGCGTTTCTGGAACGATATCCGGACTGGCCAAAGCAGCGCTGGCTGAAATGGCGGGCCGAACAGGGCCTGTTTGTCGACAAGTCGGCTCGCAAGTCTGCCTCAGCCTATCTGGCGAAATTCACGCCTGCCTCCCCGATCGGTCAGCTGGTTTATGCCAGGGGTCTGCTATCGGCCGGTCAGAAGACAGAAGCCTCGCAGGTTGTATCCATCGCCTGGCGGACCGGCGGTTTCACGACATGGCTCGAACGGATTTTCCTGAAGGATTTTCGCGGTCAGCTCACTTCGGACGATCTGAAGTTCCGGTCCGACAGGCAGTTCTACAAGGAGCGCTACAGCGCTGCCCTGCGGCTGGCGGGGCTTGCCGGCAAGGAAGCCTATGCGCTGATGGCAGCCAGCGTAGCCGTTGCGCGCGGCGGCTCGCCCGAGAAGTTCGGCGCGAAACTGACAAAAGCCATGCGTCAGGATCCGGTCTGGGCTTTCGCGCAGGCCGTGCGCCTGCGCCGCATGGGAAAATTCGAGGGCGCCGCTAAGTTTTTCGCCGGCCGGAAGATCGCGGCGGAAGGGCGGGTTGCCCCGGCGGCCTGGTGGATGGAACGGCGGATGCTGGCGCGCCGCCTGCTGGACGATGGCAAGCTGAAGCTGGCCTATACGGTTGCCGCAGGTCACGCGGTGACGTCCGGCGGCAAGGCGACCGACGCCGAATTCTATGCCGGATGGCTGGCTCTGCGTTTCGTCAAGAAGCCGGATCTGGCCCGGGGGCATTTCGAGCGCGCCCTTTCCAGCGCAACCCATCCGGCTGACCGGTCGAGGGCGGCCTACTGGCTTGGCCGGGCGATGGAGAAGGGCGCTGCCCCTGCGGCAGCCGAGGAGCTCTATGCAGCCGCTGCGAAACAAACCCATACCTACTACGGCCAGCTCGCCCGGGCGCGGATGCTTGGCACCACGGCTCTTCCGATCCGTCGCTCGCAGACTATCGCCAGGGCTGCTGACCGGCATCTGGCGGTCCGGGTAGTGGACCTTCTGGGGCGGACAGGGGAGGATTCTCTGGCGCTGCGGCTGGCTTTCGGCCTTGGCGTCCATCTGGAGGACAAGAGCCAGCTCGCTGCCCTGGCGGCGATCATGTACCGGGAGCGCGATGCGCGCGGCAGCCTGGTGATCGGCAAGCTTGCCATGCGGCGCGGCATCCAGCTCGACGATGTTGCGTTCCCGGATTTCGGCATGCCGAATTACGTCGCGCTTGCCAATTCGGCTGACCGCTCGATGGTCTATGCGATTGCCCGGCAGGAAAGCGCCTTCCGGGCGACAGCGAAATCGCATGCCGGGGCCAGGGGGCTGATGCAGATGCTGGTGTCGACTGCCCGCGTTACTGCCCGCCGCAAGGGCGTTCCCTTCGACCCAGACCGCCTGACCAGCGATCCGGCCTTCAATGTCCAGCTGGGCGCTGCCCATCTCGGCGACCTGATGGAAGAGCATCCCGGGTCTCTGACGCTCGTTTTCGCGGCCTACAACGCCGGTGGCCCGCGGGTGAAGCAGTGGATCAAGGCCTATGGCGACCCGCGCAAGCCGGGTGTCGATCCGATTGACTGGGTGGAGCGGATTCCGATTGCCGAGACGCGGCTCTATGTGCAGCGGGTGACGGAAAACCTCGGGATTTATCGGCCATGCTCGGCCATAATGGGCCCCCGCATCCGGCTGCGACTGAAATCAGGACTGCTGCGGCATACCGCTAACGTGGCCGGTGACCAGGCAATTCAATTCCGGCACATTAACCAAGTGTGCCGGGCTTTTTGCGGTGAACTCGCTCAGCCCCTTGTAAATCTTAACACTTTATGAAAAAGTCGCGCTTGATTGCGGCGAGCGGTTCTTCCGGTCGCCATTGGCTATGTACTCGGGTGGAGTGGCAGCCGTGCGACGAAAGCTGGGAGCGCCAGAATACCTTTTCACGTTTGGACGGATTGCGCTTGGCGGCCGGAGTGGTGCGGTGGCGGCAGGGATTGCCGCAGTGCTGCTTTTGGGTGCTGTAGGCCCGGCAAGCTCCCAGTCGCGTATCGGCGCCGCGACTGAGGTCAAGAATCAGGTCAGCACCTTTCGCAAGGGCACGAGTGTTCGCCTCGACCAGGGGTCATCGGTCTTTCGCAGCGAAGCTGTATCCACTGGCAAGGCGTCCGCGGCGCGCCTGACCTTTCTCGATGATACGAACCTGGCGATAGGCCCTTCGTCGCGGGTCGTCCTTGATGAATTCGTGTTTTCCCCCGCGCGGACGACGCAGGCGCTGACGATCAATCTCGCGCGCGGCGCCTTCCGCTTCTCGACAGGCAAGCTGGACAAGCGCGCCTACAAGATCAGGACTTCGACAGCAACCATCGGCGTACGCGGCACTGTGCTCGATATCTTTTCCGCTGACGGGCAGACACTGGTGACGCTGGTCGACAATGGTGCGGCGCTCCTGTGCGTAACCGGGAGCCAGAATTGCCGCGAACTGACAGTGCAGGGCCAGACCTTCGTGGTCGATACTGCAGGGGTACGGCGGGTCATATCCCGCCGGTCGCGTTTCACTTTCAACAGGTATTGCACCGGCAGCATCTGCCGCCGTACACGGCTCGCACAGAGGGACGACGGCGATCCGCAGCCGGGACCGCCGCCGATCCGGCAAGTCGTTCAACAGCAGTTCGATCCGGTCGCCGGTTGCAGCACCGGATCATGCACGCCTCCGGTAACACGCGGGCTGCAGCCTACGGTTGGGGCGATTACCGGAATCGCAATCGGCCTCAATACCGGATCGCTGGTGCATGAGGATCTCGAGCTGCCCGCCAGCGTCAAAGCGCCGCTGACCGGGGGAGAGGTTATTTCCGCACCCCTCAAGACATTCACTGCACCCTATGTTGTCGTGAAGTCTGACGGCAATCTCGTCACCAATGTCGTCGTCGATCCGGGTTTCAAATATACCGCCTGGGGCGAGTGGAACGGTACGGTCACTGTAACGGTAAATGATCCGGAAACCGGCCCGCAGACGGCGACGGTCAATCGTGGTTTTGCGGTATTCGGCAATCCGACGCCCACGGATGTCGTGATGGCAAAGACAGGCAGTGCGACCTACACCGGACCGGTGCTTGCCGATGTCGTGGTTCAGGGTACCAGCGGGGCGGCTGTTGTGCAGCCCGGTGCTGTTGGCGGAACGGTCAATCTGACCGCGAATTTTACCGCGCGGACGATCTCCGGCGGTTTCGACCTGACGAAAAACACTACAACCTGGGCCAATCCGGTATTTTCCGGCATTCCGATGGACTTCAACAAGAATGTCGGCGGCACGATTACTGCCGGGTTCAAAGGCACTATGGCCGACCCGAGCATGCCCAACAGTTTTGGCGAGATCACCGGCGCGTTTCTCGGTCCCAAGGCTGAAGAGACTGGCGGTGCGTTCTCCTTCGTGAAAACGGTGGGGCCGGACGCTGGAATAGCTAACGGCATATTCCGCGGCAGGCAGGGAGGCGCACAATGATCGCGCAGTTCTCGGCCATGGCCCGCAACTCGGCCTTTGCTCTCGCAGTCGCTGCCGCTGCGGCCACGCAATATGGCTCAATTGCGCATGCAGCGATTACGCCTGCGGTGGAAGGGCAGGCAAGCTGGCTCATCCAGCAAGGGCGTGCGCCGCAAGCGCTGCAGTTGTTGCGCCGGCATCACAGTCCCTCCAGCCGTTCGCCTCAGCATTGGTTCATTCTCGGTGTAGCCGCCTATCGGGCGGGCGATCTTGCCAGCGCGGAAACTGCTTTCCGCCGGGTTCTCATCCTGCGGCCGAACTCGCCGCGTGCGAAGCTTGAGCTGGCGCGCGTACTGCATCAGCGTGGCGACATGCCGGCATCCGAGCGGCTGTTCCGCGATGTCCGTTCGCAAAATCCGCCAGCGCAGGTGGCTGCGAACATCGACCGCTTCCTTGCGATGATGCAGGACCGCAACAAGCGGGGCCATGCCTATCGCGCCCGGGCGACCGTCGGCGTCGGATACGACAGTAACGTCAATCAGGCGACGAAAGAGCAGACCGTCATCCTGTTCGGCCTGCCGTTCCTGCTCAACCGCGATGCGCGGCAGCGCGGCGCGGGTTTCGGCTTCTTCAAGGGCGAGATCGATCACGTCTACCGGTTCGACCGGCATTTCGCCTGGGCGACGAGTGTGAGCTTTACGGCGCGCCGACACTTTGCCGCTAACGATTACGATTCCTACATCTTCACCGCCGCAACCGGACCGGTATTCCAGCCGGGCGAGCGCACGACGATCATGCTGCCGGTCTTCGCCAATATCGTCCGGTATGAGAACTCTGCATTGCCGTCGAGCAGGCGCTTCTACAGCAACGATTTCGGCATCGCGCCGCAATTGCGATATGCATTGACCAAGACGGTGATCTTCAATCTGACAACCGTTATCTCGCGCAGGCATTATTTCGAAACGACGGCTCGCCGGGCGAATGTGTTTCGCGGTGTGGCCGGGTTCGATTTGAAGACTGCCAAGGCTGGGACTTTCTCTGCCGGGCTGTCTTTGGGCAGAGAGCTGGCGCGGCAAACGATCTACTCCAATCGATCCCGCGGCTTCCGTCTGGGATGGCAATATGCCTTCGCAAAGAACTTCGTGGTGTCGGCCTATGCGACCTACGACGATGTTCGCTACGATGCGCGCGAAGCGATCTATCCGGCGACAAGACACGACCAGCGCACGACGACCGGACTGGACGCCATATTCAAGTCCGAGGCGTTGCGCGGTGACATCCTGTTTTCCTATGCGCATACTTGGAACAACAGCAATCTCCCGATTTTCGATTACGAGCGGGACGTGCTGTCGCTGGGCTACAGGAAAACTTTCTAGCGATGGACGATCATAGCCAGACCGGAGCCATTCAGGTCAACGAGATCTTCGTTTCGGCGATGGACGGGCTGCGCCTGCATGTACGAGAATGGCCGTGTCCGTCCAGCGATGCGGTACCACTGGTTTGCCTGCCCGGACTTGCCCGCACAGCTGGTGATTTCGACACGATCGCTGCGGCGATCGCAACCGGACGAGGCTGTGAGCCGCGCCGGGTCGTTGCGCTTGATTATCGCGGACGGGGCCTGTCGGACCGCGACAAGGACTGGAAGAACTACGATATCTTCATCGAGAACAAGGACATCCTGACTACGCTTGATGCTGTAGGTATCGAGGAGGCTGCGTTTCTTGGCACCTCGCGCGGCGGTCTGCATATCATGGTTCTGGCGGCCACGCGTCCAGGCATCCTGCGGCGCGCAATATTCAACGATATCGGTCCGGTGATCGAGGCCAAGGGGCTGGCGCGCATTCGCGGCTATGTCGGCAAACTGCCCGCGCCAAAATCGTGGGACGATGCGGTTGATCTCTGCCGGGGCATCATGAGCTCGCAGTTTACCGGTCTGTCCGAAGGCGACTGGATGGCTTACGCAAAACTGACATTCGAGGAAGAGAGGGGCGCGTTTGTTCCGCGTTACGATCCGAGGCTGACCAGGCAGCTCGAATTGCTCGATCTCGATGTGCCGCTCCCGCAACTATGGCCCCAGTATGCAGGGTTGCAGCATATTCCGCTACTCGCGATACGCGGCGAAAATTCTGATCTCCTGTCGCCGGAAACGCTGAAGCAAATGACGGAGAAACATCCTGCCTGCCAGACCTATGTCGTTCCAGGGCAGGGGCATGCACCGCTCCTGCTGGACGAAGCGTCCATTTCACGCGTGGCGGCTTTTCTTGCCGAAGGCGATTGACCGTTCGGTTTGGGCGTTAGCCGTCCGTTGTCCAGATCTACAGTGCCTTGCGGATGGCGCGGAATACGTCAGCGAACATCTTTTCCGTCAATACGCCCGTATTCGTATTGTAGCGCGAGCAATGATAACTATCGAAAATGGTCAGGGACCTGCCTTCGCAGGTCACACCGTGAAGGCCGCCGTGGCTGAACGGATATTGCGCCAGACGCAGGCCCAGCGTTCGCAACATCGTGTCGTGCGCCACCCGTCCCAGCACGAGGATCGCGCGCAGGTTTGGCATTTGCCGCATGACATTTGTCAGGAACGGCTGACAGGTGCGGATTTCCGCAGGCGTCGGCTTGTTCTGCGGCGGCACGCACCGGACGGCGTTTGTGATCATGCAATTGATCAGGGCCAGACCATCGTCGGGCCGGCCATCGTATTGGCCGCTTGAAAAACCGAAACTGTCGAGGGTTGCATAGAGGAGATCGCCGGCAAAGTCGCCGGTGAACGGGCGGCCCGTGCGGTTGGCGCCGCGCAGGCCGGGCGCCAGTCCGACGATCAGCAGTGCTCCCGCGGGATCGCCGAATGACCTGACCGGCGCATTGTACCAGTCTGGCTGGGTCTCGCGATGGCCGGCGATGAAATCGTACAGGCGAGGGCAGGCATCGCAATCGCGTGGCGGTTCGCCCAGAATTGATCCTTCGAAACGAACCTGCGGCGCGCGCGCACGGCTTTCGCTTGTCTGCACCGTGCGCTTTGCCATTACTTCCTGTTCCTGGGACGGCTGCCCGGATGCCGCCGCTTCCAGCCGCTTCCAATGGTCGGCGGCGGAGCAAGCTCCGCTGTCCGTTTGCGTCAGTCGTCGTATTCTTCGTCGTCGTGGGCTGGCGCCAGCGTCGACGGATTGACAGGGCGACGGTCCTGGGACTGGTTGTACCGGGCGGGACGCTCGGCGCGCTCGGCCGGATCGCGACCAACCTTCTTGGCCAGATGGATCAGATCTACGAATTCGTCGGCCTGGCGGCGCAGTTCGTCGGCGACCATCGGCGGCTGGGTGGTGATCGTCGAAACGACGGATACCCGCACGCCCTTGCGCTGCAGGGCCTCGACCAGCGAGCGGAAGTCGCCGTCGCCCGAGAACAGCACGATGTGATCAAGGTGATCGGCCATCTCCATGGCGTCGACGGCCAGTTCGATGTCCATGTTGCCCTTGACCTTGCGGCGTCCGAGCGAGTCGACGAATTCCTTCGCCGGCTTGGTGACGACGGCATAGCCGTTGTAATCGAGCCAGTCGATCAGCGGGCGGATCGAGGAATATTCCTGATCTTCGACCAGGGCGGTGTAGTAGAAGGCCCGCACCAGGCGGCCGCGGCTGTGGAACTCTTTCAGCAAGCGCTTGTAGTCGATGTCAAACCCAAGCGACTTTGCGGTGGCGTACAAGTTCGCTCCATCAATGAACAAAGCGATCTTTTCGTTATCAGACATTGTTTTTCTCTCTATGTGCAAAACCGCGCCGGACGTTTCGGCGTGTATTGCGACTGTATGTATGACGGATTCCAGCAGGAAAAAGATGCCTGTTTGGAGGTATTTTGAACGCCGC
>JAPOIA010000005.1 GCA_029979185.1 Alphaproteobacteria bacterium
GTCGGTGCCGAGCGCAGCGGTGGTGCGGCGCGGCGAGGTCGCCGGCGTCTATGTGCAGGACGCGCAGGGTCGTTTTTCCCTTGCGCCCGGCCTGGCGGTTACAGACGCTGTCCGTGAAGTTGCGGATGTGCGGGCAAAGGCGCCCGATACGGTTATTCGTGATCTTACCATCAAGCGCCTGAACTGGGAACAAGCCGGAAATCTTTACGATGCCTGGTGCAGGCTTGCCGGCAACAGCATCGAGACGAATGTCTTCAACGAGCCGGAGTTTGCGCTTTCGGCAGCCCAGCATTTTCCCGAAGCCCGGCGGCCCGATTTCCTGTTCATCAGCACAACCACTACGAGCGGCACGCCCGATAAACTGGTTGCCGTCTTCGCCTTCGAGGAACAGCACAGATTTGGCAAGCAATTCGGCCGGCTGTGGTGTCCGCCCCAGATGGCGCTGGCCACGCCCCTGATCGATCCAGACTACGGGATGGCTGTACTGGATCTCCTGCACGACTGGCTGGCCAGCGAATATCCTGCAATGTCGGCTTTGCTGATGCCGGCGATACACGCCACCGGCAAGTTCAGTGATCTCCTGCGCGAGCATGCAGAGCTACGATTGCTGCAAATCTGTGAATTCGACCGGTTCAGCCGCGCGGTTCTCGTTAGCGGACCAGATGCGGCGCAGCGGGTTGCCGAGCGGATCGGAGGTAAGCGCAACAAGGAATTCCGCCGCCTGTGGCGGCGGCTGTCGGAGCGTGGCAAGCTGGAATTCGTGACGGCCCAAAGCGCATCAGACGTCAAGTTGGCAACAGAATATTTCCTTGCATTGGAAGCGTTGGGCTGGAAGGGAAAGCGCAGGACCGCCTTGCTCTGCGATCCGTCGCTGGCGACTTTTACTCGCACAATTTCGCGCCGCCTTGCGAAGAAGGACAAGATTGAAATCGACGCCCTGACCCTGGACGGCACCCCTGTTGCCATGGCCATCGTGTTCCGGTCCGGCAAAAAGGCCTATTTCTGGAAAACCGCCTTCAAGGAAGATTTCGCCTCCTATTCGCCTGGCGTGCTGCTGACGCTGGCCATGACTTCGCGTCTTGTCGCTGATACCGGAACCGGCTTCGTCAATTCCTGCGCGATCCCCAATCATCCGATGATTGATCACCTGTGGCCAGACCGCATCGAGATGGCGGATATGCTGATCTCGTTTCAGGGCCGGACCGGACGGCGCTTTCAATTTGCTGCAAGTCTGGAAGGCATACGGCGCAAGGTGCGCAGCATCGCGAAGGCTGCCTATCACATGCTGAAACGCCAGGGCTGAATCTGACAATACGCTTCACAAGGCCACAGCCCGGCCTTCATAGTGCGAAGCCGATTGTTGCCTCCTTGCGGAGCCTTCTCAGGCTCGCTCGCGCAACAGCCTGCGGATGATCTTGCCGGTCGTCGTCAATGGCAATTCCGCAGTGAATTCCACCTCGCGCGGATATTCATGTGCCGACAGACGTTCGCGCACAAAGGTCTGGATTTCCCTTGCCAGCGCGTCGCTGGGCGCAAAGCCATCACGCAGGACAATGAAAGCCTTTACGATCTCCGTACGCAACGGATCAGGCTTGCCGACCGCGGCAGCAATAGCGACAGCCGGATGGCCGATCAGGCAATCCTCGATTTCGCCGGGGCCTATCCGATAGCCTGAGGATGTGATGACATCGTCGTCGCGGCCCACAAAGAAGAAGTAGCCTTCGGCGTCGGTGTATCCCTGGTCGCCCGTCGTCATCCAGTCGCCGATGAACTTGTCCCGGGTTGCTTCCGGCCGGTTCCAATATCCCAAAAACATGATCGGATCGGGACGTTGCATTGCTATCTGTCCGGTCTCGCCGGGATCGCAGACCGATCCGTCGGCGCGGATGATCGCGACGGTATGACCGGGAACAGGCCGACCCATTGAGCCTGGTTTGTTGACGCCTATGGCGGCGCAGGATCCCAGCACCTGGTTGCATTCGGTCTGGCCATAGAATTCGTTGATGACGGGGCCGAGTTCCTTGCGGCCCCATTCGAAGACTTCCGCGCCTAACGCCTCGCCACCGGAAGCAATGGATCGCAGGTTCAGCTTGAAACGCTCGCGCGGCCGGTCAGCTGCGCGCAACATGCGCAACGCCGTTGGCGGGATGAAGCAGTTGCGAATGCCAGTGCGCTGCATCAGATCGTAAGCTGCCTCGGGATCGAAGCGCTCGAAGGCGCAGGCGACAACCGGAAGCCCGAAATACAGGCCGGGAAGAAGTATGTTCAAAAGGCCGCCGGCCCAGGCCCAGTCGGCGGGGGTCCATAGAACATCGCCAGGCTGCGGCAGGAAGTCATGGGTATATTGCGTACCCGGCAGATGGCCGAGCAGCACGCGATGACCGTGCAGGGCGCCCTTCGGTGCGCCGGTGGTGCCCGACGTGTAGACCATGACCGCCGGATCGTCCGGCCCGGTGTCAACAGTGTCGAACGTCCCGCCGGCTTGCGCCATTAGGCCATGGAAATCGAGCGCCTTCCCTTTGGCGCCACTGGTGCAGAGAATGCATTCCAGCGTTTCGGCCGGGCCAGCTATCTGCTCGACCTTTTCAAGGCCTGCGCCATTGGTCACGAGCAGCTTTATGCCAGCATCGGAAAGCCTGTACTCGATGGCGTCGATGCCGAACAGCAAGGCCAGCGGCACCGCAATCGCACCCACCTTGTAAATCGCCATATGGGTTACGGCCGCATCGAGAGTCTGCGGCAAGAGAATGCCGACGCGATCACCCGCGGTGACACCATGATCGCGCAGAACATTGGCCAGCCGATTGGACTGCGCCTGAAGCTGCCGGAAGCTGGTGGTTGTGATGGCGCCTCCAGCGGCTTCAATGATGGCGGGACTGTCCGGCGTTTTTTCGGCCCAGCGGTCGCAGCAGACCTCTGCGATATTGAATTTTTCCGGAACGATCCAGCGGAAGCCTGCCCAGAGGGCATCATAGGTGCGAATGTCAGGCAGCATCTTGCAGCGCTTTTCCCCCACGACTGATTTGTAAGCTCATAATGACCCGCCGGAAAGGCAATTGCCACCGGAAACTGGGATGGCCTATCCACCGTTTATAAACGATAGCGGCGATTTCACATGGCGGGCCTTGACCCGGTGGATCGCGCTCCTATCTCTGTCCCGTTGGCGACCGGGCCCCTCTGGCGGAGCTCGTGCTTCGTGATGTCGGCGCCACTTGTGCAACTCGTTGCCCTGCATGGAGCCCGGTCATGGACCTAGCAGCCTTACCTCTGTTTGTCTCAGAAAGCCTTTCCACCACCTGGCTTGGCAAGCCGGTCTGGATGTGGATCGCTTTCCACATTCTCGTTGCCGTCCTGATGGCCTTCGATCTTGGCGTTCTGCAACGCAAGGCCAAGGACTACGGTGTTCGCGAGAGCCTGTATTTGTCAGCCTTCTATATTTCCCTGGGACTTGCCTTCGGCGTTTGGGTCGGCTGGGCAATTTCGCCAAAGGCGGGCCTTGAGTATCTGACCGGCTTCGTGATCGAGAAATCGCTGTCGATAGACAATATCTTCGTTATAGCGATGATCTTCGGCTTCTTCGCCATACCGCGCCGCCAGCAATACAGGGTGCTGTTTTGGGGCATATTGGCTGTGATAGTCCTGCGCGGATTGATGATCGGCATTGGCGCCGCCCTTGTGCAGAACTTCAACTGGATCCTGTACCTCTTTGCGGCCTTCCTCGTCGTCACTGGCGTCAAGATGCTGTGGGGCAGCGACGAACACTACAACGTCGAACAGAACCGCCTCTACAGGTTCATGCAGCGGCGGTTCCGCATCACACAGGAGCCGCATGGCGATCGCTTCTTTGTCCGCTTGCCGGATGGAAAAACGGGAAAGCTGGTTTTGTGGGCGACACCGCTGTTCGTCGTTCTGGTGATGGTGAATATTGCCGACGTAATCTTTGCCGTCGATTCCGTGCCGGCGATCTTTGCGATCACGACCGACACGTTCATCGTCTACACTTCGAATATCTTCGCGATCCTCGGGCTTCGTGCGCTCTATTTCGCACTGGCTGCGATGATCGACCGCTTTGCCTACCTCAAGTATGCGCTGGCGCTGGTGCTGATTTTCATCGGCAGCAAGATATTCCTGGCCGACATGCTGGGACTGGCGAAGATACCGCCGGCACTATCGCTGGGCGTGACATTCGCAATCCTTGGCGGCGGAATCGGCTGGTCGCTGTGGAAGACGCGGCGGCACCAGCACCCGGCTTAAGACGCATTCCTGCAAAACAAAACGCCCGGCATGACAGCCGGGCGTTTTCAAAAAATACAGCTGCAAGCCGCCTGCGTCAGATGGAAAGCGCTGCCTTCAGTTCCTTCAACTGCTCGAGTTTCTCTATCGCATCGCGCTTGCCCGCTTCGGACTTGGCGTCGGCAACATCTTCCTCGGCGTTCTTGATTTCCTGGGCGATGCGCTCGGCATTGAGCTCTTCGATAGGCAGAGACTCTTCAGCAAGGATTGTCAGGCCGGAGGCCGAGACTTCGGCGAAGCCGCCACGCACGAACAGGCGCATCGTCTTGGCCGGATTCTCATGCACCACGGCGATGCCGGGCTTCAGCGTCGACATCAGCGGCGCATGATCCTTCATGACTTCGAAGTCGCCTTCGAGGCCTGGTACGACGACGGACTCCACCTCGCCGGAGAACAGAAGTTTTTCCGGCGAGACTAGCTCGAAATGAAATGCCGCCATGGTTTTACTCCGCGATCAGCGTTGCGACGAAACGGTAACGGTCTGCTGTGCAGGATCCGCTCAGGCTGCTTCGGCGGCCAGACGCTGCGCCTTTTCCATTGCTTCTTCGATGGTGCCGACCATGTAGAATGCGGCTTCCGGCAGGTGATCGTATTCACCTTCAACCAGGCCCTTGAAGCCCTTGATGGTGTCTTCGAGACGAACCAGCTTGCCGGGCGAACCGGTGAAGACTTCGGCGACGAAGAACGGCTGCGACAGGAAGCGCTCGATCTTGCGGGCGCGTCCGACGACCAGCTTGTCCTCTTCGGACAGTTCGTCCATGCCGAGAATCGCGATGATATCCTGCAGCGCCTTGTAGCGTTGCAGCGTCGACTGAACGCGGCGGGCAACGTCGTAATGCTCTTCGCCCAGAATACGCGGATCGAGAATACGAGACGTCGAGTCGAGCGGGTCAACCGCCGGATAAATGCCCTTTTCCGCGATGGAGCGCGACAGAACGGTCGTTGCGTCCAAGTGGGCGAAGGAGGTTGCCGGCGCCGGGTCGGTCAAGTCGTCGGCCGGGACGTAAATGGCCTGCACCGAGGTGATCGAACCCTTGTTGGTGGTGGTGATGCGCTCCTGCAGCGCGCCCATGTCGGTCGACAGGGTCGGCTGATAACCCACCGCGGAAGGAATACGGCCGAGCAGAGCGGACACTTCGGAACCGGCCTGGGTGAAGCGGAAGATGTTGTCGACGAAGAACAGCACGTCCTGGCCCTGGTCGCGGAAATGCTCGGCGACGGTGAGGCCGGAGAGCGCGACGCGGGCGCGGGCTCCCGGCGGCTCGTTCATCTGGCCATAGACCAGCGCGCATTTGGAACCGGCGGTCGAACCGTTGTTCTCCTTGGGGTCCTTGTTCACGCCGGACTCGATCATCTCATGATAGAGGTCGTTGCCTTCGCGGGTACGCTCGCCAACACCGGCGAACACCGAATATCCGCCATGGGCGCGGGCGATATTGTTGATCAGTTCCATGATAAGCACGGTCTTGCCGACGCCCGCGCCGCCGAACAGGCCGATCTTGCCGCCTTTGGAATAGGGGGCCAGCAGGTCAACGACCTTGATGCCGGTTTCGAGGACCTGCGATTCCGTCGACTGGTCGACGAATTCCGGCGCCGGCTGGTGGATAGCGCGGGTGGTTTCGTAGTTGATCGGACCAGCTTCATCGACCGGCTCGCCGATGACGTTGATAATGCGGCCGAGGTTGGCCTCGCCCACCGGCACGGCGATCGGCTGGCCGGTGTCCTTGACTTCCTGGCCGCGCACCAGACCTTCGGTGGAGTCCATCGCGATGCAGCGGACGGAGGATTCGCCCAGATGCTGCGCCACTTCCAGCACAAGCCGGGCGCCCTGGTTGGTGGTTTCCAGACCGTTCAGAATCTCCGGCAGGTCACCGTCGAACTTCACGTCGACAACGGCGCCAATAACCTGAGTGATGCGTCCAGTGGCCTGATTTGCGGCGTCTGCCATGATTTTAGTCCTCGCTGTTCAATGTCGGATCAGAGCGCTTCTGCGCCCGAGATAATTTCAATCAGTTCCTTGGTGATCATCGCCTGACGCGTGCGGTTGTAGATGATCGTCTGCTTGTTGATCATGTCGCCGGCGTTGCGGGTGGCGTTGTCCATCGCGCTCATGCGCGCGCCCTGTTCGGAAGCGGCATTTTCCAGCAATGCCCGGAACACCTGGATGGCAATGTTGCGCGGCAGCAGGGTGGCGAGAATCTCGTCCTGATCGGGCTCATATTCGTAGGAGGCATCAGACGCACCGGCGCCTTCGGGAATGTTGGCCGGGATGATCTGCTGAGCGGTCGGGATCTGCGAGATCACCGACTGGAAGCGCGAGAAGAACAACGTGGCGACATCGAACTCGCCGGCGTCGTACATCTCCAGGATCTTCTTGGCGATGTCGTTGGCGTTGACGAAGCCGACATTACGCACGGAACGCAATTCAACCAGCTCGACGATCAGCGAGCTGAACTGGCGTCGCAGGATATCGTAGCCCTTCTTGCCGACGCAGAAAATCTTCACCTGCTTGCCTTCACGCAGCAGCGCCGAGGCGCGGTCGCGGGCAAGGCGGGCAATGGAGGAATTGAAGGCGCCGCAAAGGCCGCGCTCCGCCGTACAAACAACCAGCAGATGCACATCGTCCCTGCCGGTACCGGCCAGAAGCGGCGGGCCACCTGCGGAGATGCCGCCTGCGACATTGGCGAGAACGGCGTCCATGCGCTCGGCATAGGGCCGGGCGGCTTCGGCAGCCGTCTGCGCGCGGCGTAATTTCGCTGCGGCGACCATCTGCATCGCCTTGGTGATCTTTTGCGTCGCCTTCACCGAAGAGATCCGGTTCCGCAAGTCCTTTAACGAAGCCATTTAGTTTCCACATTTTGCTGCGGCGATGGCCAGATTGTCTGCCCGCCGCCAACGCTGGAAATCATGGAATAACCGGACCAGGCCCGATTATGCGCAGGTATTCTCGCAATGCCCTCAGGCGAAGGTCTTGGCGATTTCGTCGACCACGGCCTTCAATTTGCCCTCGGTCTCCGACGACAGGTCCTTGGTGTCGCGAATATCGCTCAGAATGTCGGAATGCTTGGAGCGCAGCAGCGCCAGCAGGCCGTCCTCGAACTCGCGGACCTTCGACACCGGAAGGGCGTCCAGATAGCCGTTGACGCCGGCATAGATCACGCAGACCTGCTCTTCCATCTGCAGCGGCGAGAACTGCGGCTGCTTCAACAGCTCGGTCAGGCGCGCACCGCGGTTGAGCAGACGCTGGGTAACCGCGTCGAGGTCGGAACCGAACTGCGCGAAGGCGGCCATTTCGCGATACTGGGCGAGCTCGCCCTTGATCTTGCCTGCGACCTTCTTGGTTGCCTTGGTCTGGGCGGACGAGCCGACGCGCGAAACCGACAAACCCACATTCACGGCAGGACGAATGCCCTGGTAGAACAGGTCGGTCTCAAGGAAGATCTGACCATCGGTAATCGAAATCACGTTGGTCGGAATATAGGCGGACACGTCGTTCGCCTGCGTCTCGATGACGGGCAGGGCGGTGAGCGAACCCAGGCCAGCCGCTTCACCCATCTTCGCAGCGCGTTCCAGCAGGCGCGAATGCAGATAGAACACGTCGCCGGGATAGGCTTCGCGGCCCGGCGGGCGGCGCAGCAGCAGCGACATCTGACGGTAAGCGACAGCCTGCTTCGACAGATCGTCGTAGGTGATCACGGCATGCATGCCGTTGTCGCGGAAGTATTCGCCCATGGTGCAGCCGGCGAAGGGAGCCAGGAACTGCATCGGCGCCGGATCGGAAGCGGTTGCGGCGACAATGATGGAATACTCCAGCGCACCGCGCTCTTCCAGCACCTTGACGAACTGGGCGACGGTGGAACGCTTCTGGCCGACAGCGACATAGACGCAGTACAACTTCTGCGATTCGTCGTTGCTCTGGTTCAGCGCTTTCTGGTTGAGGATGGTGTCGAGCGCCACGGCAGTCTTGCCGGTCTGGCGGTCGCCAATGATCAGTTCGCGCTGGCCGCGGCCAATCGGGATCAGGGCGTCGATTGCCTTCAGGCCTGTGGCCATCGGCTCATGCACGGACTTGCGCGGAATGATGCCGGGGGCCTTTACGTCAACCTGCTTGCGGCCAGCGGCCTCGATCGGGCCCTTGCCATCGATCGGGTTGCCGAGCGCATCGACAACGCGGCCCAGCAGGCCCTTGCCGACCGGCACACTGACGATGTCGCCGGTCCGCTTGACGGTCTGGCCTTCCTTCAGGTCGCGGTCGGAGCCGAAGATAACGACGCCGACGTTGTCCGCTTCCAGGTTGAGGGCCATGCCCCGGACGCCATTGGCGAACTCGACCATTTCACCGGCCTGAACATTGTCCAGACCATAAACGCGGGCGATACCGTCGCCAACGGACAGAACCTGTCCGACTTCGGTTACTTGAGCCTCGTTGCCGAAATTGGCGATCTCGTTCTTGAGGATCGCAGAGATTTCTGCGGCGTTGATATCCATCAGCCGGCCTCTTTCATACGTGTGCGGATTGAGTTGAGTTTCGTTTTCAGTGAACTGTCGACCATACGGGAGCCGAGCTTGACGACAACCCCGCCGATAATTTCAGGATCGACCTTGACGTCGACCTCGACGGACTTGCCGCCGGAAACTTCCTGCAGCGCCTCGCGCAGCGCTTTCATGTGGCTCTCGCCGAGGGCTTCGGCGACCGTGACTTCGGCCCGGGTAACGCCGCGATCCATATCGACGAATTTGCGGAAGTCGGCAATCATCTTCTCGATTGCGAACAGCCGGCGCTTGGAAGCGACCAGCTTGAGGAAATTGCCCGTCATGCCCGCAACGCCGGCTTTCGCCAGGATTGCGTCGAGCGCCTTCTGCTGCTGCTCGCCAGAGAAGACTGGGCTTTTCACCAGCCGCTGCAGGTCCGCGCTCGATGCAAGCATGGCGGAAAAGCCATCCAGGTCCGCGCTGACCTTGTTGACGGAATTTTGCTCGCGCGCCAGCTCATAGAGGGCGGACGCGTAGCGTCCTGCCATGCCGGATACGATAGAATCAGGTTGAGCCACGTTTCATGCCTTTAATATGTCAACCGCCAAGCCAAGGAAACAGACGCCTTTGAGCCAGAATCTGGCCGCTCGAAAGCGCAAAAAACCAACACAAACTGTCTGGATATGGAACTGCCTATGCCCTTTTACAACCGCAGCAGAATCCGAGGGCCGCGTCCGGTTATCATAAGGCATTGTGCGGCGCAACCCTGACTGGATGCGGCGGAATGTATTGCTGCTCCGATACGGCCTGCTTGCTGCCTGTGGGCTTGATGCAGCGGAAACAATATCCGATAGGTTGCGCGGTCAACTGAAAAGCTCCGGCGCGGCACTGGTAGCGCAAAGCAGGCCTGCCGGATCTGCAAAACCGTCCCGAAGGACCCCCAAAACATGGCCCGTTCCGACATAAATCCCGGTTTCTGGAGCGGAAAGCGCGTTTTCGTAACCGGCCACACCGGTTTCAAGGGCGGCTGGCTTGCCCTGTGGCTGCATGCACTGGGAGCCGAAGTGCATGGATACGCCCTGCCGCCGCAGGACGGGCCGGGTTTTTTCGCAGCCGCCGGGCTGGGCGACTGTCTGGCCTCTCATACTTTAGGCGACATTCGCGAGGGCGAATATCTGGCGCAGGCCCTGTCAACCGCGCAACCGGACATCCTGTTCCACATGGCAGCACAGTCGCTGGTGCGCCTGTCCTACGACGAGCCGGTGGAAACCGTCTCCGCAAATGTCCTGGGCACGGCCATCGTGCTCAACGAGGCCCGTAAAATCAAGCATTTGCGGGCAATTATCAACGTTACCAGCGACAAATGCTACGAAAATGCCGGCGGCGGGCATGCCTTCCGCGAGAGCGATCCGATGGGCGGACACGACCCCTATTCTGCCTCGAAGGGCGCGGCAGAACTGATCGCCGCCTCGTTCCGCCGCTCATTTTATGCTTCCGGACCTTGCGGACTGGCCAGCGTGCGAGCCGGCAATGTGATCGGCGGCGGTGACTGGGCCGCGGACCGGCTTGTTCCGGATTTCTTCCGGGCCCTGGCTGCGAACGAACCCTTGGTCATCCGCTCCCCCAACGCCACCCGGCCCTGGCAGCATGTGCTGGAGCCGCTATCCGGTTACATGCTGCTGGCCCAGGAGATCGCATCGGGACGGGAGGGCGTGGCTTCAGGCTGGAATTTCGGGCCGGATATCGAAAGCGTGAAGCCGGTGCGCTGGATAACCGATTACCTGAGCGAAAGGTTCGGCGGGTCCGTGGAGCTCGACGAGGGGCCGCATCCCCACGAAGCGGCACGGTTGCAGCTGGACTGCGGGAAAGCCCGCGACCTGCTGGGCTGGACGCCGCGCTGGACGCTGTCCGAAGCGCTCGACAAAACCGGCGCCTGGTATCTGGCGTGGCAGGACGGCAAGGACATGCAGGCGTTCACGCGCGAGCAGATAAGATCTTATCCCGGTTCCGGCCTGCAGAAATGACTTTGTAATCGTGACCTTCCCAAAACATGCCGCTTGCCATACCCGGTGCATCGAACCGCAAGATGCCGTATAAACAGTTCATCGTCGCGCCCGCGGCAATAGAACAAGCAAAAACGAGGAAACCTTCCACATGACACGCGCCTATCTCAACCGCCTTCCCGCAATAGCCATTGCCGCAACAGCCATCTGCACGCTTCCCGCAGCCGCTGATCCGGTCGCCGACTTCTACAAGGGCAAGAAGCTCACGATCGTCGTCGGATATGGCGCAGGCGGCGGATACGATACGACGACCCGGCTGCTGGCGCGACATCTCGGCAATTTCATTCCCGGCAAACCGGGCCTCGTGGTGCAGAACATGACCGGCGCGGGCTCGCTCGTCGCCGCCAATTATCTCTACAACAATGCGCCGAAAGACGGCTCGACCATCGGCGTGTTTTCCTCGACCATCGCGCTGTTGCCGGTCTATGGCGACAAGAAAGCCCGTTTCGAAACGATGAAGTTCAACTGGATCGGCTCGATCCATCAGGACGTCATGGCCTGCGCTGTGTGGAAAGGCGCGGGGCAGGGCATCAAGACATTGCCGGACCTGATCAAGGCCAAGCAGACGGTGATCTTCGGTTCCGATGGAGCGGATGCGCCGTTGACCCGCTGGCCGATGTTCATGAAGAACATGCTGGGCGCAAACCTGAAGGTCGTGCCCGGCTACAAGGGCACGCGCGCCATCAATTTCGCCATGAAGAAAGGCGAACTGAATGCCTCCTGCGGCATGTTCGAATCCTCGGTGCGCGGCGCCTATTCCAAGGACTATGCCTCCGGCGATCTCAACATCTTCGTGCAGGCCGGCACCAAGAACATCCCGTTCTTCGGCAATGCGACGAACCTTTACTCGATGATGAAGAACGACGACGACCTGAAGGTCGCCAAGCTGGTCTGGAAGCCGGCGGAACTGACGCGCCCGCTGGCTGCACCGCCCGGAGTAGCTGCCGATCGCGTCAAGGCTTTGCGCAAGGGCATGCTGGATGCAATCGCCAGCCAGGCCTTCAAGGAAGACGCCAAGAAGCTCAAGATCGAATTCAATCCGCTGTCCGGAGAAGGTATGGAAGAAGCGCTGAAAGAATTGTCTGCGACACCGCCCGCACTGGTGAAGAAGGCGCTTGAAGTGACGCGGAAGAATTAATTGCAGGCTGGCGTATCGGCCGGCCGACAATCACTCGCGACCACCGTATTGCCCGGAGCTGAAATCAGCGCCGGGCTAATATTTTCAGGAGGTCGGAACAAGGCTCGCGTACCACTCAAAAAAAACTCATCGGATCGACATCCACATGTACCCTTAAGGAACCGCGCAATTTCGGCGCGGCGGCCAGCATGGCGCGCAAGAAGCCCTGCAGGTCGGCGCTGCGCGGGGCTTTCACCAAAAGCCGGTAGCGATAGCGGGCGCGGACCAGGAAGATCGGCGCTTCGGCGGGTCCGAGGATCGTCAAGTCGTCTTCGGCCGGCAGATCGCCGGGCCGTGTCAGCTTCCAGCGCTCGCTCGCCGGCAGGGCATGGGCGGCGCGGACAAGCGCCCGCGCATGGTGTTCGGCCTCAGTGCGGTCCTTGCCGGAAACGATGAGCGCTGCGAGCCGCCCGAATGGCGGCAGCATGGCGCGCTGGCGCTGGCGGATTTCCTCTTCGTAGAAGCGCTCGCCATCGCCGGAGATCAGCGCCTTCATCACCGGATGATCGGCGCCCCATGTCTGGACGATGCCGGTTCCCGGCCTGTCGCCACGGCCGGCGCGTCCCGTCACTTGCTGAAGGAGCTGGAACGACCGCTCGGCGGCGCGCGGATCGCCGCTGGTCAGGCCTGCATCCGCATCGATCACACCTACCAGCGTGAGTTGCGGAAAGTTGTGTCCCTTGGCGACAAGCTGGGTGCCGATAACGATATCGAACTCACCTGCGGCAATGGCTTCCAGCTCGCGCTTCAACCGCTCTGTGCCACCGGGAAAATCCGACGACAGGACGATGCGCCGGGCATCGGGCCAGCGTTTGGCAGCCTCGTCCGCGAGGCGCTCGACACCCGGTCCGCAGGCGGCAAGCGAATCCTCCTCGCCGCATTCGGTACAACGGTCGGGCCGCCTTTCGGTATGCCCGCAATGGTGGCAAACCAGCGCCCGACGGAAGCGGTGCTCGACCAGCCAGGCCGAGCATTGCGGACATTCGTACTTGTGGCCGCAGGACCGGCACAGGGTCAGCGGCGCATAGCCGCGGCGGTTCAGGAATAGCAGAACCTGCTCTTTGTCCGCCAGCGCCTTTTCGATGCGCGAGACGAGCCCCGGCGCAATCCATTCGCCGCGCTTTGGACCAAAGGCCTTGAGGTCGATGGAGCGCAACTCGGGCAGGACGCGGCCGCCGTAGCGGTTTTCCAGTTTCAGATGACCGTAGCGGCCCTGTTGCGCATTGACACGGCTTTCCAGCGACGGCGTTGCGGACGCCAGCACCACAGCGGCATTTTCCAGCCTTGCGCGCACCACCGCCATGTCGCGGGCGTGATAGGTAACGCCATCGTCCTGCTTGTAGGCGGCCTCGTGTTCCTCGTCGACGACGATAACGCCGGGATTGGCGAATGGCAGGAACAGGGCGGAGCGGGCGCCGGCCACCACCTTGACCTCGCCTGACGCGACACCGGACCAGATCCTTGCCCGCTTGCGCGGATTGACGCCGGAATGCCATTCGGCCGGGCGCACGCCGAAGCGTGCGGCAAACCGGTCGAGAAACTGCGCCGTCAGCGCGATTTCCGGCATCAGGATCAGCGCCTGCTTGCCAGCCTGCACGGCGGCGGCAACGGCCTCGAAATAGACCTCTGTCTTGCCGGAACCGGTGACGCCTTCCAGCAGCGTGGCGGAATAGCCGCCAGCGGTTACTTTTTTCGCCAGCTCGTCCGCCGCATGCTGCTGGTCGGGCTCGAACCGGGCCCGGGCAAAGTCCGTGTCGGGTTCTGACGCCACAGGTTCCGGCGGCAGGGCGATGGCTTCAAGAACGCCTGCATCGACTAGGCCGTCGACGACGCCTGTGGAACAGGCGGCTGCCTCCGCCAGCTCTCGTTTGGAGAATACAAGCCCGCCCAGTGCGGCCTCGATGATGCGCTGGCGGGCAGGGGTCAGCCGCTCCGGCGCTTCGGCACCGGCTATCAGCCGCACGCCGATGCGCATGGTTTCGGAACCGGCGTGATCGGGAGCGCGCACGGCCATGCGCAGGACCATGCCGCGCGGGCTCAATGTCCAGCGCGCCACCCAGTCGACGAAATCGCGCAAGGGGTCAGGCAGGGCCGGCAGATCGCGCCTTGCGTTTATGGTCTTGAGATTGGAGCCGGAAGCCGAACGGCGGATGTCCCATACGACGCCGGAAGCTTCGCGGGTCCCGAGCGGGATATCGACCAGATCACCCGGCTTCAACTCCAGTCCGGGCGGTATCCGGTAGGAATAGGCAATATCGACGGCGACCGGCACGAGGACATCGGCAACGGGATCGCCGAAGCTCTCCGCGTCGCCAAACATCGAATCATCGTTGCCGCCGGACATGCTCATCCATCATGGCTAGCACTATCCGGCGGCCATTGGCATCACCTGCATCAGGGAACGCGCAGAACCTTGCGGATCTTCGCCTTTTCTTCCGGCGATACGGCGACCACTGTGGTGATGTTCTTCAAAGTTGTTTCGGGAGATTCCGGCTCGACATAGCGCTGCGACTTCTCGCCCATCGCCTGCAGCTCCTTGTCATTCAGCGTATCCTGAACCGCCTTCTGCAGAACCTTCAGCTTGCCGGCCTCAACGCCGGGCGGCGTGACAAGAATGCGGCCGAGATCTTCCACCGTCGAGTGAAAGTCGAAAAGCTTCTCCGCTTCCTGCGTCAACTTGACGGCCGAGAAGATGGTCGGAACGTTCTTGAAGAAGCGCGACGGCTTGCGATTGATCACCGCAACAGCGCGAACGTCGCCGGCCTTCACATATTTCCAGCCCGAGGTATCGGAAACATAGATTGCGTCCATTTCTCCCTGCACAACGGCGCGACCGGCATCGCGGCTACCCTTGTAGCCGATGATGACCTTGCACTTCAGCTTGAGCGCTTCGCAGGTAAACCATGCGCCATCGGACAGCCCGTCAATGGGACCTGATGCGGCCCAGCGTATTTCCTTTGTTGACTTGATCGCATCCTGTGCCGTTCTGATCGGCGAATCCTTGTGCACCAGCCATACCCAGGGCGACTTCGCGATCGTGCCCAGGTTGCCCATCTTTGCCAGGTCGTAGCGCACCTGCTTCTGGCCAACGAGCTGCGACATTGCGGCGGCAGTGCCGTTGACGATCATCATCTTCAGCGCATCGCCCTTTGCCGCATAGATCTTGTTGAGCGCAGTTACGCCGCCAGCGCCGGGCTGGTTTTCCACGACGATATTGGCGCCAAGGCGCTTGGCGATATGGGGCGCAAGCATGCGTGCATAGGCGTCGTAGCCGCCGCCGGGGCCATATCCGACAATGAGACGGATGGATTTGCCCTTGAACCAGGCAGCGTCGGCATCCTGCGACGAAGCTGGCGCGGCAAACATCCCGGCACTGGCGAGCGCCAACATGGCGGCTGTGATGATTTTCATGGTCTCTCTCCTGCGATTCCTCTGACCGGGTTCCTATAGCATTGATGGATGGTGGTGCGAACGCAATTTAGGGCGTTGAGAGCACTGCAATCATCGCGGCTGTATCAGGCGTTGAAGCAATCGCTACTTTGCCCGGCCGCAAGGCTTCGAGACCCTTAGCAGCATCGGCGGAGATGCAGACATGGCGCAATCCGGCCGCCGCACCGGCAAGCCCTGCTCGATGTACCGCGCTGGCGAAAAGCCCTGCACTGCGGCGGGAAAAATGCATTGCCGCGTCAAGCGCGCCCGTTGCCAGGCACTCTGCCGCTTCGGCTTCGAGCGCATCCACTGCAGCGGTTTCATAAACAACCAGCGTGCGAACATCGTATCCAGCGGCACGCAGGCCATCTTCGAGCGAAGGCTTGCGATTCCTGCCGGCCAGATAGATCAGCCGCGCAGGGGCGGAGAGATGCTCGCCTATCGAAGCCAACAGTTCCGCAACGCTTGGGGCAACGACGGAGGCCCGGGAAAATCCGGCACATACCGCTGCGCCGGCGGTTC
Organism: Alphaproteobacteria bacterium; assembly: GCA_029979185.1. Classification (GTDB taxonomy): domain Bacteria; phylum Pseudomonadota; class Alphaproteobacteria; order Rhizobiales; family Beijerinckiaceae; genus Terripilifer. Next base: position 15,958 of record JAPOIA010000005.1, read on the forward strand.
TTTCACCAACGCAGAACAAGGGAACTTTCGACCAGTTATTGCCGGACATACCGGCATCACAAAAGCGAAACGCCCGCGCACTCGTCGCCACAACGCCGTCGCAATCGAGTTGCGGTGGAACGGCTGCCAATGGCGCGGTCTTCATGAGAGGCGAAACGATCGTATCGTGACCCAGATCCCGCAGCCATTGCGCCAGTTCTTGCGCTTCCTCCTGCGGGCGGGTCAGCAGAATGCGCATGGCTAGCCAAACATGTCAGCGGGCGCGCAGGCGCGCAGGCTGCGGCCGGCGGCCAGACCGATATCATGGGCCTGCGCCACGGAACCGGCTTCGGAAACTTCGTGAAATTCCGAGCCGTCGGGACGCAGGATGATACCGCGGAAGCGCACCTGCGTCCCGTCGGAATTTGCAAGACCGGCAATCGGCGTACGGCATGACCCATCGACGACACGCAGAAACGCACGCTCGGCTGTAAGGGCGTGCATGGTGCGTTCGTCGCCAATCGCGGCAAGCCGCTGCAGCGTTGTTTCATCCATGCGGCGGGCGGTTATGCCGATGGCGCCCTGTCCCACCGCCGGCAGAAAATCGTCCGTCTCGAGGACCGCTTGGGCCTTGTCCTGCAGCCCGAGCCGCTTTAGGCCGGCCAGCGCCAGCAGGGTTGCATCGGCTTCGCCGTCGGCAATCTTGCGCAACCGCGTCTCGACATTGCCGCGGATAAGCACAATCTGTGTGTCAGGTCGCAGGCGTTTCACCTGCGCGCCCCGGCGCAGGGAGGCTGTGCCGACGCGCGCACCGCGCGGCAGGCCGGCAATCGAGGTTGCAGCCGGGCAAATCAGCGCATCGCGCACGTCTTCACGCGGCAGATAGGCAGCAATGCATAGTTCCTCGGGCAGCAGCGTCGGCAGATCCTTGGAGGAGTGGACCGCGATATCGATAGTCCCGCCAATCAGGGCGCTGTCCAGTTCCTTCGTAAACAGCCCCTTGCCGCCTGCCTCCGAGAGCGCCCGGTCCTGGATCATGTCTCCGGTGGTGCGAATCACGGAAATGGCGATGTCCTCGACAGGCACGCCATGGGCGCGCGACAGGGTTGCCTGCAGCTGGTGCGCCTGGGCCAGAGCCAGCGGACTGCCGCGCGTACCGATGGTCATCCAGACCGGTTTTTTCTGCTCAGAACTGCTCACATTCACTCCCGCGGACAAGACTTCACCAGATTTCCGCCGCTCGTTCCTGCAAAAACAAGTCAAAACGGATCAAATCCGGGCTCACCCTAGCAGATTTCAATCAATTTAACCGGCCTGATATCTTCTTTTCATTCTTGCGCACAAGACGATTGCATTACGTTCCGGTTTGCGGCATATACCGCCCGTCGCAAGCGACATGGATGCGGGTGTAGCTCAGGGGTAGAGCACAACCTTGCCAAGGTTGGGGTCGTGGGTTCGAATCCCATCGCCCGCTCCAAAGATCGCTTCAATGGCCATGCCAGCGTATTTTTCGCTGAACCGCCAATGCTTTGCGCGGTCCGTCCGCAAGAGCTTTAAAATCTCTCAGTATCCAATCGTTGCGCACCAGCGCGGATAACTGCGCCCGCACCCCATCTCATGTCCGGGAAAATTGTGCTTGCGGATCGGGCAACGGCTTCATAGCATCCCTGTATGGTCAACACCCTGGTCACAGTGCGCACCGCACGCGCCGCCGACGCGGCAGAGATTGCCACCGTCCACGATCTGTCGTGGCGCGAGGCCTATCGCGGCATCATTCTGGGAAAGGAACTGGAGCGGATGATTTCGCGGCGCGGCCCGCGCTGGTGGGAGTCGGCTGTCAATCGTGGATCGAACATACTGGTGCTGGACTTCGATGAAACGGTCGTCGGTTACACGACCTATGGCCGCAATCGCGCCCGCGCCATCCCGCTCAAGGGCGAAATATACGAGCTGTATCTGACGCCGGAATTCCAGGGTTTGGGTTTCGGGCGCCGCCTTTTCAAGGCAGCCCGCGCCGACCTTGCCCGGCACAATTGCGATTCGGCGGTCGTCTGGTCGCTGGAGGACAATGCCCGCGCAGTATCATTCTATCGCCATATGGGCGGGGAAGCCGTCAAGCGCGCACCGGAGAAATTCGGAGAAGAAGCGCGCGATCGCGTGGCATTCGGATTTTCCTAGAGCGCCCGGTGTGCTTTCTATCGCACCCCTGCGGCAGGGGTGAGTTTCAGCAGGCGTCCGCCGCCACCATCTTCAAGCACCCACAGCGCACCCTCCGGTCCCTGCTCCACCTCGCGCACCCTTTTGCCCCAGCGATAGCGCTCAGCCTCGCGCGCCGCGCCGCCCTTCATTTCGACAAGCAGCAGCGCCCGGCCGGACAATCCGCCGAGAAAGCCGTTGCCCTTCCAAGCCGTGAACAGGTTGCCCGAATAAATAACAAATCCGGCCGGCGAGATGGATGGAACCCAGAAAACTTTCGGCGGGGCGAATTCCGGTCGGGTCCGATGCGCGGGAATGCGTTAGCCGGAATAGTGTCGACCCTGCGACACCGGCGGCCAGCCGTAATTCCTGCCCTTGACGATCAGATTGAGCTCGTCGCCGCCGCGTGGCCCCATCTCATGCGCCCAGAGCCTGCCTTGTGCGTCGAAGGCAATGCCGAGCGGGTTGCGATGACCTATGGTCCAGAAGGTCTTCGCCAATTCGCCCCGATCCTGCCAGGGATTGTCATTCGGCACCGAACCGTCGTCGTTGAGGCGGATGATCTTGCCAAGCGCCTGATCGAAAGCCTGGGCCGGTGTCAGTTCCTGCCGGTCGCCCGCAGTGATGAACAACTTGCCGTCCGGGCCAAAGGCCATGCGGTGGCTGTAGTGACCGGCGCCGGAAACCTTCGGTGTCTGCGTCCAGATTTTCTTGCGTTCGGTCAGGCGCGGCCTGCCGCCGGATATCTCGAATTTTGCGCGCACCACTGCAGCACCGGCGGTGGAGCCATCGAGACTCTCAGCAAAGGAAGCATAGACCAACCGGTTGCGGGCAAAATCCGGATGCAGAACCACATCGCCCAACCCGCCCTGCCCCGCATAGGCCACTGGCCAGAGGCTGGCAATTTCCGTCTTTTTCCCGCCCTGCGTGACGTGAAACATCTTGCCTGGCTTTGTGGTCACCAGCATTGCCCCGCCGGGCAGGAAGGTCATTGCCCAAGGCTCATCGAGCGATGCAACCGCCTGCGCGTTCAGCTTGCTACCCTTACTCCCGGCGATTTCCAACGCGCTTGCAGCGCTTCCGGCAAAGGCGAGAAAGAGCCCGGCGGCCGTGGACACAAATAACTTCCCGGAAAACATGGTTCGTCGTGTTTGCACGGCGGCCTCCTGTGATCGGTGATGCAAAACCATGCGCAAGCACATAGTGCGCCGGACGGGGCGGCAAAGCCGGTTAGCGGAAAATTGAACAGGTCGCGGCCAGCACATGCTCCAGCGCTTATTGTCCGCCAAGCATCATTTGCGCAGCAGAAATACGCCCTGTTCGCCGAAGAAGTTCCACAGCCACCAAGGCGCATTGAGGCGCAACGGCTTGCCATATTCGTCCAGCGCAACGGCGCGCTCGATTTTTGCGCCAAGCATATCCACCAGGACAACGAAGTCGCGGATCGTGCAGAAGTGGATGTTTTCCGTCTCGTACCAGGGATTGGACAGGATGCCGGTCATTGGCATGCGGCCCCGGAACATCAATTGCAGGCGCAGGCGCCAGTGCCCGAAGTTGGGAAAGGATACGATGGCGTATCTGCCAATACGAAGCATGTTCTCCAAAACGGCCTTGGGATGACGGGTGGCCTGCAGGGTCTGCGACAGGATCACGAAATCGAACGCGTCGTCGGGATAATTGTCGAGGTCCTCGTCGGCATCGCCCTGGATGACCGACAGCCCCTTGGCGACACAATTATTGACGCCGAGCTGCGACAGTTCGATACCGCGGCCGTCGACGCCGCGTTCACGGATCAGCAGATCAAGCAGGGCGCCATCGCCACAACCGATATCGAGAACGCGCGATCCAGCCGTCACCATGCCGGCAACGAATTGCAGGTCGACGCGGCCAGCGACGGGACCGGACGATTGCACATCCCCCGCGGCGGCCTTTGCTGGCAAAGTACCCGATGTGTGTTGCATATGTGTCATCGCGGCGCCATTCACCCCAGCCCGCGAGCGCGCGCGGCTGCTTCCAGAAAGCCGCCGGTTATGGAAAACAGCTCGGGAATGTCCAGCAGGAAAGCGTCGTGCCCCTTGTCGGTGTCGATTTCGACAAAGGAAACCGAAGCATTGCCGGCGTTCAGTGCATGCACAACGGAGCGCGATTCCGCCGTCGGGAACAGCCAGTCGGAAGTAAAGGACACCACGCAGAATCTGCATGCCGTACCCGCGAAGGCATTGCCCAGCGCGCCGCCGTAATCGGCAGCCAGGTCGAAATAGTCCATCGCGCGGGTGACATAGAGGTAGGAGTTTGCATCGAAGCGCTCGACGAAGGTCGAGCCCTGGTGGCGCAGATAGCTTTCGATCTGGAACTCGGCGTCGAAGGAATAATCCTTCTCCGCCCTGTCCTGCAGCCGTCGGCCAAACTTGTTGTGAAGGGCCGCATCCGACATGTAGGTGATATGCGCAGCCATGCGCGCAACTGCCAGACCCTTCTGCGGCTTGACGCCCTCTTCCACGTAGCGCCCGCCACGCCAGTCGCGATCGGCCATGATGGCCTGGCGTCCGACCTCGTGAAAGGCAATATTCTGCGAGGAATGGCGCGGGCCGGTCGCAATCGGCATGGCGCTGAAAACCCGATCGCCATAGGCGGCGGCCCATTGCAGCACCTGCATGCCGCCCATCGATCCGCCGGCAACGCAAAACAGCTGGTCGATGCCCAGATGATCGACCAGCATGGCCTGGGCGCGCACCATGTCGCCGATGGTTATTACTGGAAGACTGAGGCCATAGGGTTTGCCCGTCTGCGGATTGATCGAGGAGGGACCGGTCGACCCCATGCAGCCACCGATCACGTTCGAACAGATCACATAGTAGCGGTCAGTGTCGATCAGGCGGCCCGGGCCGACCATGTTCGTCCACCAGCCGGGCTTTCCGGTTATCGGATGGGTGTTGGCGACGTGCTGGTCGCCGGTGAGCGCATGGCAGATCAGCACGGCATTGGACTTCTCCGCGTTCAGCATGCCGTAGGTCTGGTAGGCGATGGTGAAGGGCGCAAGGACGGAGCCCGAATCCATCTGCAGCGGCTTTTCGGCAGGAAAATGCGCCAGCCGTCCGTATGTGGGGTCGATCTCATCCCTGACCCCGCCTGCGGGCGCGCTTTTCAGGTCGGGAATGCTCAAAACCGGGTCCTTCCAGATTCGGCGTGCCATTTCCGGCCACCGGAAAAACTCACACAAGCGGTAGCGGCAAACAAATGGTCGACGCCCTAAAGCGTGTTCGGTTTGCCGAACGCTTTGTGCGATTTGTAGAATGCGGTTTGGCGGCAAGTCAAGGCATTTGGCCTGTGAGCGTTAACCCCATGGGCAGTGGCCACGGCGGACGCTCCACAGTCATTCTGCTTCACTCGCATTCTGCTTCACTCGGCATTTGCATCGGCTGCTACAGGCACTATGAGTAAGAAACAGGTTACTCGTCCATACATTGCGATGGACCTCACTTACCGGCGGAACGATGCCCGAAGACAAGCCCGGAAAGACCATACCCTTCACCGCCGATCTGACCGTCCTGCGCGACGAGATCGACCGGATTGACCTGGACATGCACGAGCTCCTGATGGAGCGCGGGCGCATTATCGACCATCTCATTGAAATCAAGACCAAGCAGGGTGGCGGGTCGGCATTCCGCCCGGGCCGCGAGGCGCAGATGATGCGCCGCCTCGCCGAACGCCACAAGGGCCTGCTGCCGCTCGACACGGCGGAAGGCATCTGGCGGATCATCATCGCGACTTTCACCTATGTGCAGTCGAATTTCTCGATTCATGTGGACGTTTCGGCGGGTGATGCGCCGGTGCGCGACAGCGCCCGGTTCCATTTCGGCTTTACGGTCCCCTATTGCTCCCACGAAGGCCCCGGCGAAGTGATCCGGGCAGTGGCTGCCTCAAACGGCGACCTCGGCATGGTGCGGGTCAAGGCAGGTATCACCGCCGGCCCGTGGTGGAAGGCGCTGGAAGGCGAGCGGACACCGAAAATCATTGCCCGACTGCCTTTTGTCGAACGCCCGGACCATCCCGCAGGCTTGCCCGTATTCACCCTCGCCCTGCCGTTGAACGAGGCGGCGGCACGCGACACGATCGTCTATTCGGCGGAAGTGGAACGCTGGCGCGACGAAGTGCGCCCGGCGCTGGGGGCGGAAATCCTGGGCGACGCCGGCACGGGCCTTGGCCTTGCCATGATGCTGGCGGCGCCAGGTGAAGTAAGCCGGGACGATCTGGCAAAAGTCTTTGAGCAGTCGGGAATTGGCGATGCCCGGTTGAAGGAAATCGGCAGCCATGCAGAGCGCTTCGAGGTGGGATAATTCCCAAAATAACGCAAAATCACAGGAAATCAGCATCTTCTCCAAGTCCATCGAGCGCCTAAATTTTGGGCATTTATCCATGATTAATCAATGGCATGTATGATTTATCCCGTCACCGAAGCGTGACCGGGAAAGTCCCGTCCATTCATGAACCTGAAGCAGTAGTTCCGTTGAGCAGCATCGCAACCGACATCTCCCGCATCCTGTCCGACAATTTGCGGATCCTTGTCGTTGACGACGACCCGATTCAGAACGCATTTGCTGTCGAGTTCATTACGACACCGACCGTCTCGGTCGTGACTGCCTCTTCCGGTTCCGAAGGACTTGCCAGGCTGGCATCGGAGAAGTTCGACTTCATTCTTGTCGACTATGACATGCCCGGGATGGCAGGGCTGGAGTTCATTCGCGCCGTCCGCGCCAAAACTGCTTTCGCCAATATCCCGATCATAATGGTTTCGAGCCGCGAGGACGTCACATCCGTAGATGACGCCTATCAGGCCGGCGCCAGCTTCTACGACACCAAGCCTGTGAACTGGCCGCTGCTGGCAAACCAGATCCGCACCGTCCTGCGCAAGCAATCAGGGAAAACGTGAGGCTGGCTGCCGGTTCTCTGTATCTTTCCTTCATTCCCTTCGCCCTCCCAGCCTCCCGCCCACGACGAATTTCGCCCGCATCCGATTGCGGCGGCATCGGGAAAGTCTTATGACGGGCGCCTGGATCAGCGGACCTTTCAATGGAAGCATTGGATGGCACAAAGGCTGATAGATTCCAGAATATAGAACGTCGGTCTTTGCGAAGGCCGTTAACCACTTGTTCGCCCGATGCTCGAGGGAACCGATGATGACCACAGACACGCAAACCATTCCCCAGCCGCATCCGGGCGTCGAGCGCATCGAGGCTTATGTACCCGGCAAGAGCCAGGCGACCGGCGGCAAGAAGACCTTCAAACTGTCGTCCAACGAGACGCCTCTCGGGCCCTCTCCGGCTGCAAAGAAGGCTTTCGCCAGTGTCGCAGAGCGGCTGGAGGACTATCCGGAAGGCTCGGCGGAGGTTCTGCGCAAGGCGATTGCCACCCGCTACGGCCTCGATCCGACGCGCATCGTCTGCGGCAACGGATCGGATGACCTTTTGCACCTACTGACGATCGCCTATGTGGCGCCGGGCGACGAGGCAATTTTTACCGAACACGGCTTCCTGGTTTATCGTATCGATATCCTGATGGCCGGCGGCGAACCTATCGCCGTGCCGGAAAAGAATTTCACCGCCGATGTGGACGCCATTCTCGCTGCCGTAACCCCGCGCACAAAAGTGGTCTTCATCGCCAATCCCAACAATCCGACCGGCACCTATCTGCCCTTCGAGGAAGTCAAGCGCCTGCATGCGGGCCTGCCTCCGCAAGTGCTGCTGGTCCTCGACGGAGCCTATGCCGAATATGTCCGTCGGAACGACTATTCCGCCGGCATGGAACTGGTGTCCGAAAGCGACAATGTCGTCATTACGCGGACGTTCTCGAAGATCCATGGCCTTGCAGCGCTGCGCATCGGCTGGGTCTATGCGCCGGCCCATGTCATCGACAAGATGAACCGCGTGCGCGGACCGTTCAATGTAAACTCTGCCGCAATCGTTGCCGGTGCTGCGGCGGTGGCTGATACCGCCCATGTCGAGAAATCCGCCGACCATAACGACAAATGGCTGCCGTGGTTGACAGAAAACATCCGCGCCACTGGGCTGGAGGTGCTACCGAGCGTCGCCAACTTCATTCTCATCCGCTTTCCGCATACGCCCGGGAAAACGGCAAAGGATGCGGAGGCCTTTCTGTCCGCAAACGGTATCGTCGTACGCGGCGTTGGCGCCTATGGTATTCCCGATGGCCTGCGCATGACTGTCGGCACCGAAGAAGCCAACCGCCTGACCGTCGAGCTGCTCGGCCAATTCATGGCGCAGGCGTAGGTGTCCGCGGTGACGAACGGATTCGAACAGCAGCTGAGCGAACCGCTCTTCGATCGCGTCCTCATCATCGGCATGGGCCTGATCGGTTCGTCGATCGCCCGCGCCGTCATGATGAAGCGTATCGCCGGAACCCTGATTGCCTGCGATGCATCGGAGCAAGTGCTGGATCGCGGGCGTGCCCTGAACATCGCCGATGAGGTGACGGGCGATGCGGCGACCGCCGCGGCAAGCGCCGATCTTATCATCTTCGCCGTACCCGTAGGGGCCAATGCAGGTGTCGCCAGACTGGTAGGCCCGCACGTGAAACCCGGCGCCATAGTCTCCGACACCGGCTCGGTGAAGGCGCAGGTGATCGCCGCCATCGCACCGCATCTGCCAACCGGTGTCGCGCTCGTGCCAGCCCATCCTGTGGCCGGGACGGAATATTCCGGCCCCGACGCAGGTTTCGCCACGCTGTTCATCAATCGCTGGTGCATCCTGACGCCACCGGACGGGACCGACAAGACCGCGATCGCAAAGGTACAAGGTTTCTGGGAAGCGCTCGGCTCCAATGTCGAGATCATGTCAGCGGAGCATCACGACCTGGTGCTCGCGATCACCAGCCATGTGCCGCATCTGATCGCCTACAATATCGTCGGTACGGCAGACGATCTGGAGGCGGTCACGCAATCGGAAGTCATCAAGTTTTCCGCTGGCGGGTTCCGCGATTTCACCCGCATTGCCGCATCCGATCCGACGATGTGGCGCGACGTCTTCCTGCACAACAAGACGGCTGTTCTGGAAATGCTTGGGCGCTTTACCGAGGACCTGATAGCACTGCAGCGGAAGATCCGTCATGGCGACGGCGAAGGCCTGTTCGACCTGTTCACGCGCACGCGAGCAATCCGCCGCAGCATCATCGAGCAGGGGCAGGAAACCGCCGCGCCTGACTTCGGCCGCAGCAAGTCGCATCAGAAATAGCGGCTCAATACAGCGGCTTCAGCCGGACGCCAGTCTTGACCGGGCCGAGCCAGACAAAACCGTCGCGCAGTTCCAGCGGCAGAGGCATGTAGGCCTCGCGCTGGGGCTTCTTGCTATCGGCCGCCTGCGCCTTTTGGCCAAGCAACCCGCTGATGAGCGCACCTGAAGCTCCGCTGAACCCGGGAACGCCGAGTTTGCGCAGAACCAGCCGGAAGCCCGCTGCACGCGCATTGATCCTGCCTTCCAGCATGTGCTGATCGTCGAGTTGCAGCTGGCCGCTCGCATCGAGCGCAAGTGGCCCCTTGTCGACCTTCACATTCTGCAGGGTTAAAGTTCCCTTCGCCTGCCGCCAGCGCTCCAGCCAGGCGGCCGGCGGCCCGGCCAGAAGCGCCGGAAGGCGCGTGATGCGGGTGCTGATAACGGCATTGGCGGGCGCGTCGTCACCGGCGAGGCGGTTGGCAAGGCTCGATGTCAGCTGATTTGCGAGAATTGCGACGTCGGTCGATCCGATATCCGCGGTTACGTCGGGCGCCGGCCGCAGATGAAACTCTGCACTGGCTGCAGCGATCTTTTCCTCATCGCCAAGATTGGAGGTCACCTGCGCCTGCAACTTGTCAATGTGAACAGAAAGCCGTTCGGGAACAGGCTTTGCCACCCGCAGGCTCGCCCTTGCGCCATACCAGCTTGCCTTGACGCTTTTCACGCGCCCCGGCAGCGACACTTCAAGTGGTCCGTCGGCTTCGGCAAGAATGAACTTCGGATTGTAGACTTGGGCAATGGCGCGTACATTGGCCAGCGAAAACTGTACCCGGCCACTGCGGCCTTGGCCGGAAAAAGAGAGCGTCTTGCAGCGCATCGCCATACGGAACGGGAAGCCGCCGATCTCACGCTCCGTACATGTCCATGTCCGGCCAAGGCTTGCCTGCTGCGCCAGCCATTTGTCGGCAGCCTTTTCAGCAAAGCTGGCAGCATAGAACCAGCCGCCGGTCCAGATTGCACAGACTGCGACGACAAGAACAATCAACCATTTGAAGCGCCGCTGCATCGGACCCCTTTTCACGTCACATGTGTTTCAATACAAATCGCACAATACTGCAAATTCGCGTCGAATACATGTATGGCTGCCAAGGCAGCATGTGTACCAGCGCATGTGAAAGAAAAAGAGCGGAACGGGCTTTGCCTTCAGCAGCGGACATGAACGGAGAAAAGTGGGTTTTTGGCTATGGCTCGCTGATGTGGCGGCCCGGCTTTCCGTTTCTGGAGACGGCCCATGCCCGCGTTCATGGCTATCACCGGTCGCTCTGCGTCTATTCCCATGTCCATCGCGGCACGCCGGAACGGCCCGGACTGGTGCTCGGCCTGGACCGGGGCGGGGCCTGCCGCGGTGTTGCCTATCGCGTCGACGACCGGCATTGGGACGAGACGGTGGACTATCTGCGGGTGCGCGAACAGACCACGGGGGTATATCTGGAAACATGCCTGAACATGATCTTTGCCGACGGGCAGCAACGGCAGGGCCTCGCCTATATCATCGACCGCAATCACTTCCAGTATACCGGCCGGCTGACCGTGGACGACATGGTACGCCATGTCGCGGGTAGTGTCGGCCAGTCAGGACCCAATCCGGAGTATGTTTTGAATACCCATGCGCATCTGCGGGAACTGGGGGTACGCGATGCGCTGCTTGAGGAATTGTCGCAGCGGCTGCGCGCCATCGAGCCTCAGAGCGCCGCGCCTTCCGGCTCCGGCCTGTAGACGACATCGGCCAGGCTAGGGTCCTTGGCCAGCGCTTCATCGACAAGCCTCTGAACCGCCGCTTCCGTACGCTTTTGCAGTAGCTCGAAAAACTCCTCCCGGGCGAGGCCTGGCTGGATAGGCTCCAGAAATTCGACAACGACTGTGCCGGGGCGCCGAAGGAAACTGCGGCGCGGCCAGAACAGGCCGGAATTCAGCGCAACCGGAACGCAGGGTACCTCGTTGTGTGTATACAGATGGGCCACGCCGAACTTGTAGGCGGGCGGCGCGCCGGGCTTGCGTCGCGTGCCTTCGGGGAAAATGACAAGCTGCCGGTCTTCGGCCAGAACAGGCTTCGAACGGGCAACGACCTGCCTCAACGCCGAGCGTCCGCTGCCGCGATCTATGCCGATCATCTGGCCGACCTTCAGATACCAGCCGAAAAATGGCAACCACATCAGCTCGCGCTTCAGGATGAAGGTGAAGTCGTGCAGATGCAGGGACAGCGCAAATGTTTCCCAGAAGGACTGGTGCTTGGCGGCGACGATCACCCCGCTCTTCGGCAGATTTTCGATCCCGCGAAACTCGTAGCTGACGCCACAGATCTTCTCCAGCATCCAAAGCGAAATCCGCGTCCACAGGCGCGCCATCCAGAACACACCCTTGCTGCCGGCAAGAAACGACGGCAGGCCGATGATCATGCACACGACAAGCACGATGTAGAACAGGGTGTTGAAAACAAGGGAACGAAAAGCAAGCATGGTGGTCCAAATCCGCCGGCTGCATTGTCCGGCGATTACATCAATCCTGAAAGCCGGCGCGCCACGGCCATGCGGGAAGCCAGTGCTGTGAGTATTGCCATGGCCAGGGAAATGACTGCAATGGCCAAATAGCCTCCCCAGCCAAGCGAGAAAGTGCCGAACAGGGACGCAACCTGCTCGCCACCCGGGCTGGCGACCCAGGCCGACAGGAGCTGGCCGACAATCGCAAAAGCGAAAACCGCCGCCAGACCGCCCGCCAGCCCGCCCTGCAATCCCAGAATCAGAAAATGCCGCTGGAACTCGCGCGCTATATAGCGGTCTTCCGCGCCGACAAAGTGTAACACGTCGATGATCTCGCGATTGCCAGCCATCGCGCCGCGCGTGGCGAAGGACACAGCCAGCACCATCGACACCAGAACCAGAAGCAATACGACAAGGGCCGCAACGAACAGCGCACGGGCCATGGTCGTAAGTCGCTCGACCCATAGCCGGTGATTGTCCAGAATAGCGTTGGGAACGGCTTTGGCGAGCTTCTGCCGCAAGGCCGCAAGGTCGGGCGTTTCCCCTTCCCCCTGCTTGATGACGACAAGTCGCGGGACGGGCAGTTCTTTCAGGTCGAGATCGGGGCCGAGCCAGGGTTCGAGCAATTGCGCTGACTGCTTTTCGCTATAGGCGCTGACTTCCGCGATGCCGGGATGGGCGCGGGCAATGTCGACGGCAAGTTTCGTATCCTTTTCCAGATCGCGCCCAAGAGCCGGCTTGATCTGGATGGTCATTTCCCGCGCAACGAGCGAACTCCATTCCTGCGAAGCGCCGTAAATCAGCACCGCGGACCCGGCGGTCAATGCCGCAAGGAATGTCATGATGGCAATGACCGTGACCAGCGCGCGACCGGCTATGGATTCGGCCGGGATGAGATTGCGCCCGGGAAACATCCAGCCGGCAAGGCGCTGGAACAGGCCACCCGCGGGCTCCGCTTCGGTTGACGCGACGCGGGGCGTATGTGTGTCGACGCCCTCAGTCATAGATATACAGGTGGCTGTCGGCCAGAACCAGCCGTTTGGCGCTTTCGAACTGATCCATCAGGCCAAGGTCATGGGTGGCGATGACGATCGAGGTGCCGGACTTGTTCAATTCCACGAACAGACGCAGCAGGCGGCGCGCCAATGCCGGATCGACGTTGCCTGTCGGCTCGTCGGCGAGCAGCAGATCGGGCTGGACGATCAGCGCGCGGGCAATTGCGGCGCGCTGCTTTTCGCCGCCGGACATGACGGCCGGGAAGGAATGGGCATGATCGCCGAGGCCGACCCATTGCAGCAACTCCATCACCTCGGCGCGATAGGTGGCCTCCTCGCGGCCCTGCACCAGCAGCGGCAGGGCGATATTCTCGTAGGTGGTCAGATGGTCGAGCAGGCGGAATTCCTGGAACACGACGCCGATGCGCCGGCGCATGGCGCTGATTTCATCCTTGGTCAGGGACGAGGTTTCGCGGCCGAACAGGGTGATGAAGCCGCGGGTCGGCGCAAGCGCCATCATCATCAGGCGCAGCAGCGAGGTCTTTCCCGCACCGGAGGGGCCGGTCAGGAACTGGAACGACTGCGGCTCTATGGTGAATGTAATGTCCTGCAGCGTTTCCGGTCCCATGCCGTAGCGCAACCCGACATTCTCGAATCTGACCAAAATGCTCTCTTGCTCTGTTATCCGCCCCGATATCGGCAAGCGGCCCGGACCGAAGTCGAATCATCGCGCGATGCGCTGTCATCATATGGCAATGGCGGCTCGGTTTCACCAATGACCGGGATCAGTTTTCCATCGAAAACCCCGCTGAAGCCGCTTTGGCAGCGATTTTAAGGGGCCGTTAACCATAAGCCTGCACCAGTAGGGGAAATCGACCAACCAGGCAAAGCAGCTTCATGGCGCCGCATTCGAGCGAACAATCGGCCAGCGAACACATGGCCGAACCAATGATCGAACCGACAATCGATCCGACTCCAGAATCGCAGGCCGTGCGGCCGAAGGCGCCGATAGTCGAACCCGACCCGCTGGCGGCCATGGAACGGGCGCAGACGAGTATCGACGCCAAGGCTCAGGCAAAGGCGCAGGCCAAGGCCGAAGCGAAAGCAGCCAGGGCCGCAAAGGCGGCGCAGCAAGCTGAAGCCAAGGCCGCCCGCAAGGCGCAGAAGCAGGCGGAGCGGCAGGTCGCGAAGACCGCCCGGCGCGCGGCACGGGCGCAACGGGCCGCCGACGGGTTGCGGTTTGCCTTCGCGAAAAAAATGTTTCGCGGCATGACCTCCGCGCCGGCGATGTTCTTCTTCGCAACCATCATTGCACCGGGCCTGCTGCTTGGTGCGCGGCAAACCATCGTCGCCAATCTCCCCGTAACCGCGAAGGCCTATGCGGCCATCGGCATGCCCGTGAATCTCGACGGGCTCGACCTGCGCGGCGTTTCCTCGGTCATGAAAACGGAAGACGGCGGCCGCTTCCTGCTGATCCGCGGCGAGATCGTCAACCTGCGCGAGCGCACCGGCAATCTGCCGAACCTGCAGCTTGCCCTGCGCGGGCCGGACGGGCGCGCCATGTACACCTGGCAGGCCCCCTCGCCGACCAGGACAATCAAGGCCCGCGATTCCATCCGCTTCGTCGCACGGCTCGATTCCCCGCCGGAAGGCGCGAAGGACGTGGTGGTGGAGTTTGCCCGCAAGGGCGGGTGAGACGCCACGCGGCCTTCATCCCGAGGAACGCGCCAAGCATCGGCCCGAATAGTTGCAGGCTTTTCGGACAAGCCGATGCGCAAAGGCGCGCGTGTCTCGAAGGATGGAAATAATCTCCCGCCCCCGTCCTTCGAGACGCAGCGCTTCGCGCTGCTCCTCAGGATGAGGGCTTGCTCTGCATTTTCCGCGATGACAGCGTGCGTATAGAAATTCAAACAGCCGTCCGCACCTTCGATGTCTGTCCACATCCCCGGCCAAGCGCAGCGCAGAGCCGGAGATGTGGTGTATGACGCAAACACCTTCCCCGGAATTTCAAACAGCAGCCCACGATCCCGCGCCACGAGTAGCCGGGTTGTTGAACAGGATCGCATCAACCCGAAAAGTTGCAGACTTTTCGGGTTGATGCGCAGAAATGCAAGGGGCCGGAACACCGGGCAACCACAAGCAATTTTAATAGAACGCGGTCGCCCAACGTTCCGGCACGGCATTTTACAGTCCCGAACTCCCGCTCTTCCACCGTTTGGAAATACAGCAAGCCGCATCTCCTCACGCTCCCCAGTGCGCATTGCACAGACAGGTCGTAATGCCTGACGGTCGGGCGCTAGCTTGCCCACGCATCAACCCGAAAAGTTGAAGACTTTTCGGACAAGTTGATGCGCAAACAAACGTGTCGGAACCGCCCCGGACGCGCGTCTTCGGTAGAGACCCGCGCCGGAGGAACCGCTCGCCGCCCGCCCATCAAGACCGCTCATGATCGACCCCTCGCGTGGACGGCGATGGGCGGATTATGGGAGAGGTTTTGGGGTGGGGGATAAAAGAGGCGAACCTTTTCGCCCTGGGCAGTTTGATTTCGCAACGCATACGACCTGTTGCATATCGCAGACATTACGCGGGCTGCACCTGCGCTCATTCCACCCGCAGTTTATCCGTTTCCTCGAAGACGATCTGGTCGGCCCATTGCATGGCAGTGACGCGCTGGGCCTGGGTGCGGACGGTCCATGTCATGACCGGCACGTCGAGGGCCTTGCGCAACAGGTTGGGGGTCGCATGCGGTAGGTCGGCGATGTTCCAGGACAGGAAATCGGGCCGGGTCTTTTCCCATTGCAGGAAGTGGGTGAGGCTTGTCCTGACTGGCGCGCTCAGTTTTTCCCATTCGGGGTGGTCGTAACCGGCTTCCGCGACCATGCCGAGCGGCACGTGGTTCATGCCCAGCACGCCCTGGTTCTGGCGGAGATAGGCCATTATCGCGGGATCGAAACTCTTCAGCGCGACCTGCGTGTTCGTGGCGGCGATGATCTGCGACAGGCGCGCCACGGGCCTCGTATTGCCGGCGAAGTCGCTTTTTATTTCTACTACCAGCGGCGTGCGTCCGTCGATGATGGCGAGGAATTCTTCCAGCGTCGGGATATGGCCGCTGCCGTTGCGAAACTGCAGGCCGCGCAAGTCTGTTGCGGTACGGGCGGCAAGCGGGCCGGAGCCGTTGGTCAGCCGCTCGAGGTCGTAATCATGGAAGACGACAAACTGGCCGTCGGTGGTGCATTGCACATCGCATTCGATGGCGAAACGTCGTGCTATCGCTGCTTCCGCCGCCGCGATGGTGTTCTCGACGATGGTGCGGTTGCCGTCGTGCAGGCCGCGGTGGGCGACCGGGCGCGCCAGCAGCCATTTGCGCCAGCCGGTATCTGTCATTATGCAATTTCGAACATGGCGTCGATCTCCACGGCGGCGTTCATCGGCAGGTTGGCCACGCCGACCGCCGCGCGGGCATGTTTGCCCTTTTCCCCGAAGACCGCAACCATAAGATCGGACGCGCCGTTGATTATGGCCGGGATGTTGGAATAGTCCGGGGCGACGTTGACGAAACCGCCGAGGCGGATGCAGCGGGCAATGCGGTTGAGCGATCCCACCGCCTCCCGGGCCTGGGCCAGTATGTTGATGGCGCATTGGCGCGCCGCGGCCTGGCCGGCTTCGTTGAAGATGTCGTGCCCGAGCTTGCCGGTAAATTCCGGCGGCAGTTTTCTATCGGCATCGAAAGGCAACTGGCCGGAAATGACCAGCTGATTGCCGGAAATGACAAACGGCAGGTAGTTGGCTACCGGCGCGGCGGGACGAGGCAAGGTTATTCCCTTCGCCTTCAGCCGGGCTTCGGCCGTTTGCGCGGAAGAGGTGGATTGTGCTGCGTCTGGCAATGCGAACTCCCGGCGTTTATGCTGCGGGCGACAGATTCGCCTGCTTTGTGGTCGCGTTTCCGTCATAC
>JAPOIA010000060.1 GCA_029979185.1 Alphaproteobacteria bacterium
AGGATCGCCCGGCGGTTCCCGCAGGCGAGGTTAATGCCCTCTGATCCGTGGCAGGAAGTGCAGGCGATCTCGCTCCTCTCCTGGTGTTCCTCCGGTATCCATCCGTACCTGCGCAACATCAACGGTCCTGCGAAAGTCTGCGATGCGCCGGGATCAGAGGAGAGCGTCGTCCGCTTTTCCACACAGCATCTGCATGAAGTGTTCGGTATCGCCGATGGTATGCTGGCGGGCAGGGAATTCTTCTTCGATCACTTCACTGCGCCCGATGTGCATTTCTTCTGGTGTTTCCGCCGGGCTCAGCAGTTGAATGTCGATGTGTCGTCCTTCGCAAATTGCCAGGCGCATTTCGCCCGGATGTCCCAGCGCCCGAGCGTACAGAAGCTGCTCGCCTTCGAGAAGTCGACGCTGGAAGCATTCGCAAAGGCGGCGTAGCAGGACCGGTCAACAACGCTGTATAGAGATATCTGCAGGCAGGTCTTTCGCAGTATCCGACGCAGGTTTGTTCACGCCTCAGCCTGACAGCAGGGTGCCGAGGACTGCGGTGCGCTGGAATGCCATTGCGGCCGGTATCCATTTCGCAATGCGTTGACGATGGACGCCGGTGTCAGAAGTTCCACCCGCAGGTCTTGCGGCAGAACAGCGGGCTTGTAGCCACTGAAACTCCATTCCAGAATGGAATTTGAAGCGACTGCATGGGCCTTGCCATGAAAAGCAATCATCGCCCCTGCGGGAAGCGAACCGATTGTGACATGTTGCCGGTAGCTGTTCCGGCCAGCGATGCGTTCCGCGTGCAGGATCAGGTCGATGGCGCCGGCTTTCGCGGCAGGGTCGCCGGGCCGCCCGAATCGCCCTGCGAAGTCCTTCGCGTCGGCGCTGCGGCATTCGAAGCAGGGCCGGTGGCCTGCGGCCAGCGCAGTGACTTCGTCGAGAAAGAACAGTTCGGTATAGCCTTCGCCCCAAACCCTTCGCCGCCTGCCCTTGAAATCACAGACGCAGCAAATCCAGCGCTTCGACGCGTAGCGCCGTTTGCCGAGGCCTCTTTCGCTTGTATGGAAACGGCCGCCGCGATTGCCCATCATGCTGCCGCGCTCGGCGACAGCATGCAATCGCCCGAATGGATCGCAGCGATTTTGCAGAGGCTTTGGCTCAATGGCGTGTCCGCTGCCCATGGCGGCGTGTCTATCGTGCCGATGCCGTGCGCCCGCCGCCAATCCGGTCGACATTGTAAATGTCGTCACGGAAGTGAACCACGCCGTCGGAACTCGCCCAGCCAGTCATGTAGATCCATGCGACCGGT
Source organism: Alphaproteobacteria bacterium (assembly GCA_029979185.1). Taxonomy (GTDB): domain Bacteria; phylum Pseudomonadota; class Alphaproteobacteria; order Rhizobiales; family Beijerinckiaceae; genus Terripilifer. Next base: position 1,298 of record JAPOIA010000060.1, read on the forward strand.
ACCGCTTGCGCCAGTCGCACGTCGCGGCGTTTGCCACCGATGTGGCGGTTGATCTTGGCCTTGGTCCAGCTGCCGGGCGTGTCGCGCAGCAGCCATTCGGCGAGATCGTAGACGCCTTGTACGCGCACGCAACCATGCGACAGGAACCGATAGTCGCGGCGGAAAAATCGCTTCGATGGCGTGTCGTGCATATAGACCGACTGGTTGTTCGTCATCTGGATACGGATCGTGCCAAGCGCATTGCTGCGGCCTGAATCCTGGCGCAGCGTGTAACGCGCCGCCGCGTCCGACGACCAATTGACGGAGGCCTGATTGATCTGCTTGCCGTTACCGTCGAGGATGCGGATTTTCGACCGGCTGAGATAGCCCGGGTCGCGACGCATGCGCGGAATGATTTCATTCTTGATGATCGATGTCGGGACGGTCCATGTCGGATTGAGATTGACATGGGTGATGCGGGTAATGACCTGCGGCGAACGATGTTTGACATCGCCAACCACGACTACGTAGCGGCGCACGACGCGTCCGTTTTCGACAGCTTCGGCAGCTGCAGAGGGAATATTCACGACAACGTAGCGCGGACCGAACGGGAAGCTGGAACCCGCTATGCGATGGGCGCTCGACGCCAGCTGCTTGAAGCGCAGCGCCGCAGAAATATTCAACGCCTTGAGTGTCTTTCCGGTCACGGAACCTGTCTGCCGCAGGCCGACACGGTACTGGTAATTGCGAACCGCTTGCGTCACCTCGTCGTCCCAGCGGGTCGAATTGGCGGCTGCGGCGGGAAGGTCGCCCTCGATAGAGAGCCGCTGACGCAGGATCGCGACTGCCGGCCCGGACGAACCGCGGGACAACGCGCGGGGTACTTTTGGCCAGCCGCCCCGGTCGGCGATTGAGGCATAGCGCTCAGCTGCCTTGGCGGTGGAATAGAAGGTTTCGGGTTGAAGAGCCGGAATCTTGTCGGTGCGGATAGCCCAGCCGCCGCCGTGGGCCACTTTGCTCGCGGTCGCTTTCTTGCGCCGAACGACCCGCCGCTTTTTGCGGGCGGCCGGTTGTGCTTCCGGTGCTGCCGCGGCCGCTGCCGCGGCCGCTGCGGCGGGGCGGTTGGTCTGCCAGACCGGCTTCGGCAAGGGTTCGCTGGCTCGCGGTGCTGCCCGTTTCGCCGCCGGCCGGGCTGCTGGAGCCGCCGGGCGTTGGAGCCTTTGCAAACCGGAAGGAGCCATTGGGCTGGGCGACATAAGGCCTTGTACTACAGCTCCAGTAGTGGCCGGCAGGCTCAGAGCGGTAGCCAAAACGGTCGCGGACAACGCGGGGCGAAGGATGCGCAAATGCGGCAAAACGGCCACTCCATTCACAAATTGCTTGAAGAATAAACGAATTCCCGTGCCTTGTCAGGCCGCCGGGTTCGGGCATTGAATCACATTGCCGTTAAGGACGCCCTTATAAAACCCAAAATGTGTCGGGAATCGGCACGTTAGACGTCGCCGCCTGCACTTTCTGCGAGGATGATGACATGCAGGCGGCGCGGCCCATGGGCGCCGAGCAGCAGTTTTTGTTCGATATCGGCGGATCTGGAAGGGCCGGTTATCAGATTGATGGTCCGCGGCATGACGCCTTTGCCAAACCGGGTTCGCAGCTGTGCGAAAATCGCCTCGTAGGTCGCCAGTATCGCCTCGCCACGGACAACAACGATATGATTATCGGGCAGGAAATTGAGGGTCGTCGGATTATGTGGTCCGGAAACAAGCGCCAGCGTACCGGTTTCGGCGATGCCGCCTTCTGCATGGCTCACACTGTTAAGTTGCGATCCGTCGGAAGCGCCGTGGGAAATTTCCAGACCTCCCCCTTGCCAGTTGATATCGCGCAGGCGTTCGTCATTACCCATGCGCACGGCTGGTGGCAGGTTGTTGTCGCGCAGGAAGCACGCGATTTCAGCTGGAATGTCGGCGGCCCGTGGAACCCGCGCGACGGAAGCGGATACGCTCTGCGCCTGCCGGGTAAACATGGCGATGCGATCTTCCAGTGCACCTCGTCCGCGCACCGGCTGAATGCCGGGCCGCGCCGCCTCCATGCGCGCTTCCGCAGCTTGCCTACGCACGGCATCGCCTTCGCGAACGCCAAGCGAACGGCGAATGCTGGCGAATATCTGGTCGCGGGCTTCTTTCATCGGGAGATCCCTTGCCGGCCTTTTTCTCGCTTCTTCCACTGCGCCTGAAAAGTGCCGCCCTGTGGGGTGGGAAAGTCGCGATAGCTTGTCCAGCCGCCTGCAAACGGCACTCTGGCAAAGTGACCGCGCTTTCTCCCCAGCCATCCCATCGCGCGCATCGCGATGGAGGTGCCCAGTCTGTAAAGCAAGGGCCGGCGGGCGAAAAACCCCCAGAGAGAAAGGCCGGCCCGCACCCGTACCGGCGCAAGGTGCCGTTCGAATTCCCGCTCGCGCCAATGCCGCATGAGCTTCGGCAAAGGGATGCGAACCGGGCATGCGTCTTCGCAACGCCCACAGAAAGTCGATGCATTTGGCAGATGGCCGCCCTTGTCTACGCCCATCAGGGACGGCGTCAGCACGGCGCCCATCGGGCCGGGATAGACCCAGCCGTAGGCGTGGCCGCCGACGGCATGATAGACGGGACAGTGGTTCATGCATGCACCGCAGCGGATGCAGCGCAGCATATCCTGGAACTCCGTGCCGAGCATCGCCGAGCGGCCGTTGTCCACCAGCACAACATGATATTCCTCCGGCCCGTCGACATCGCCCGGCCGACGCGGCCCGGTGGACAGTGTCGTATAGACGCTCATGTCCTGCCCGGTTGCCGAGCGCGCCAGCACGCGCATGATCGCTGCCGCATCTTCAAGCGTCGGCGCGATTTTCTCGATGGACGCCACCACCACATGGACCTTTGGCAGGGTCTGGGTAAGGTCGCCGTTGCCCTCGTTGGTGACGATGATGGACGTGCCGGTTTCGGCTACCAGGAAATTGGCGCCCGTAATGCCCATGTCTGCTGCCAGGAACTTCTGCCGCAAGATGCCGCGCGCTTCCGCAAGCAGCGTTTCGGCGTCCTCAAGATTGCGCCCCGCATCGAGATGGGTATGGCGCTTGCGGAATTCCTGTTCCACATCTTCCTGGTTCAGATGAACCGCGGGCATGATGATGTGCGAAGGCGTTTCGCCGCGCAGCTGGATAATATATTCGCCAAGGTCCGTCTCGATGACTTCGACCCCCGCTCGTTCCAGCGCGCCATTGAGACCGATTTCCTCCGATACCATGGACTTGCCCTTGGTGACCGATTTCGCTCCGCGCCGCCTGGCGATCCCTGTTATGATGCGACAAGCCTCGTCGCCCGTGCGGGCAAAATGCACATGCCCGCCGGCCGCCGTGACCTTGCGCTCGTATTCTTCCAGATAGATGTCCAGGTGCTGCAACACGTGGTCGCGGATGTCGCGCGCCTGGTCGCGCAGGGCTTCGAACTCCGGCAGCGCAGCCGCCGCGGCGGCACGTCGTTCAATGACCGCATGACGAACATTGCCCAGCGCCTTCTGCAACTGCGCATCGCCCAGCGCACGGTGGGCGTTGTCCTTGAACTGAGGCGATGTCATGGGCGCTGTCATACATCCGTTCCGGTCGTCTGGAAGTTGTCTGGCTACTTCTGCGTCAGTCCAGCATATATCATCAAAGCTGCGAGATGAATGGCGAAGATTTGCAGCGTATGCACACCGGTAAATCGCAGGACTTTTGCCAGGACCGGGATGCGAACATTGATGCGTGCCGGCTCGAACAGGATCAGCCCGAAAATCACGCTGGCGCTCAGGGCTATAAGCAGGGCTAGCTGCCAAAGGGGAAAACTGTAGATCGTATTTTCGACGATGATGAATGCTGCGACACCATAGAAGCCGACGCCTGCCCGCTTGTAGAACCAGTCCTGTGCGCCATCGCTTCCCTTGGCGTCCAACCAGTGCCTGTGCAACAGGCCGGCCAGGGCAAGCAACATGCCGTGCGAGCCATACTCCAGATAGTGACCGGCCAAAGGCTCCAGCAGCGCCAGAAACACGCACAGCAGCGTCAGACGCAGAACATCCGGCAGAACGTATCGCTCGATGGGCGCCAGGCAGATACGGATAATGGCGAAGTTGATGAGGATGTTGATATAGGTCTCCGGCAGGCCGGGCGAGGTCAGATAGTCGATGATCATCAGCGCGGCGCCGGCAATCAGCCAGCTGACCGGTGCGCTCCGCGATCTGCCGAAGCCGATCAGGAAGAACCAGATCGGCAGGCAGGCCCGTCCTATCGCACGCCACACGGTTTCGTCGGGTGCGAAAAAATTGCCGTAGTGATCCACGAACATCAACAGGATTGCGGCAGTCTTCCAAAGGTCGATAGCCGTAATACTCGCGGTTTCGTCCGGGCTGAAACCGCCTGCGAGCGTTTGGTTCAAATACTGCCATCCTCCGGCGCTGCGATGGCTGGCGCATCCGTCATATCCGCCAGCACTTCGGCTATGTGTCTGACTTCCATTTTTCGTCCTTGGCGGGACAGTTTTCCGGCCATGTTCATCAGGCAGCCAAGATCCCCTGCCAGCAGGACATCGGCCTTGCTGCTGTCGATGTTGCGGGCTTTCTCGCTGACTATTGCGTCCGATATTTCGCCATACTTGGTGGCAAACGTACCGCCGAAGCCGCAGCACACTTCCGCATCTTTCATCTCCACCAGCTTAAGACCCTCGACGCTCTCGAGCAGGGTGCGCGGCTGCCGTTTGACATGCATCTCGCGAAGCCCGGCGCAGGAATCGTGGTAGGTAACGGTATGTTCGAATGTGGCGCTGACCGAAGTGACGCCCAGTATATCGGTCAGGAAGCTGACCAGTTCGTGGGTCTTGTCCGCAAAGGCCCGGGCCCGGACTGCAAGATTTGGGTCGTGGGTAAATAGTTCGGGGTAGTGCCGGGCGGCCATGCCCGCACAGGAGCCGGAAGGAGCCACCACATAGTCGACGCCGGAGAAGCGGTCCATGACCTGCAAGGCAAGCGCCCGCGCAGTAGCCCTGTTCCCCGAATTGTAGGCTGGCTGGCCGCAACAGGTCTGGCTTGGAACCACAACGTCGCATCCTGCCTCTTCCAGTAACTTGACCGCGGCAAAGCCGACGCTCGGTCGCATGAGATCGACAAGACAGGTCACCAGCAACGCCACGCGCGGCCTGCGCTGTCCTTGATTCCCCGTTGTTATTCTGCCGTCCTTGTCGTCCTGTTCCACCGTCGCTAAATTCCCGACCCGTACTACCGGGCAAAAGTATGTCTCTGCCGCCCCCCGTTCCATCCGGCTGATCGTCGAAGCCGGGGGCAATGATGTATGATACAAATTGAAGCTCCCGATGAATAGCAACATTTTGCGGTCAAAATTATGCTATCGGTAGCCTGCCGGTTCGTCCTGGGGCGGGCCGCATGAAAGCGAAGTCTGTCAATCGAACCCTGCCAGTGGAACAGCGCCAATGGTCGCAATAGCCTTTCCGGAACCGGATCCCTCGATTCTCGATCGACGGGACGAAATTGTCGCCGGCCTGGCCCGCCTCGTCCCGCCGCACTGCCTGATCACCAGCGAGGACGAGCGCCGCGTTTTCGAGACCGATGCGCTTACAGCCTACCGCCGGTTGCCGCTGGCGGTCGTCCTGCCGGAGACAACCGGGCAGGTCTCCGCCGTGCTGGCCTGGTGCAACGGGCAGGGGGTAAAGGTGATACCGCGCGGCGCGGGAACGTCCCTGTCGGGCGGCGCGATTCCGCAGGAAGACGCCATCGTTCTCGGCGTATCGAAAATGAACGCAATACTCTATGTCGACTATGACAGCCGCATCATGCGCGTTCAGACCGGCGTTACCAATCTGGCTATTTCCGAGGCGGTAATGCCCGACGGTTTTTTCTATGCGCCTGATCCGTCCTCCCAGCTTGCCTGCACGATCGCAGGAAATATCGCGATGAACTCCGGTGGAGCCCATTGCCTGAAGTACGGAGTAACCACCAACAACGTCATCGGCGTACGGATGGTGCTGATGGATGGAACCATCCTGGATCTAGGAAGCGATGCGCTGGATTCGCCGGGTTACGACCTGCTTGGGCTGGTGACGGGATCCGAAGGCCAGCTTGGCGTCGTCACCGAGGCGGTGGTTCGTATCTTTCCCAGCGCCGAAGGCGCCAAGCCGGTGCTGTTCGGCTTTCCATTGGCGGATTCGGCAGGGTCTTGCGTTGCCGCAATCATCGGCGCGGGAATTATCCCGGTGGCCATCGAATACATGGACAAGATGGCAATCGAGATCTGCGAGGCTTTCGCCAAGGCTGGCTATCCGCTCGATGTCGAGGCGATGCTGATCGTCGAGGTTGAAGGTTCTGACTCGGAGATGGAGGAACAACTTGCGAAGATCATCGCCATCGCCCGCCAGCACGAGGTAAAAGTCATCAAGGAGTCCCGCTCGGCCATGGAGACTGCCGCCATCTGGAAAGGCCGCAAGTCCGCATTCGGCGCAACCGGCCGTGTCGCCGATTATATCTGTATGGATGGCACGGTGCCGACCGGCCAACTGGCGATGGTGCTCGAGAAGACGGGCGAGATTGTTGCCGGCTACGGCCTGCGCGTCGCCAATGTCTTTCATGCTGGTGATGGCAACATGCATCCGCTGATCCTCTACAACGTCAATGATCCGGACGAGCAGGCAAAGGCGGAGGCTGCAGGTGCCGAAATTCTCAAGCTGTGCGTCGATGCCGGCGGATGCCTCACGGGCGAACATGGTGTTGGTATCGAGAAACGCGATCTCATGACCCATCAGTTCAGCGATGCGGAATTGCAGCAGCAGATGCGCGTACGCGCCGTATTCGATCCGCAATGGCTGCTCAATCCCGCCAAGGTGTTTCCTCTCGACAGGCGGAGCCAAACGTGAACCGGTTCGTTCCTGCCAGCCTTGAAGAGGCCTGCGATATCGTCAGGGCTGCCCGTTCGAACAGTCGCGCCTTGCAGATTGCCGGTGGTGGAACGCGCGCCGGTCTCGGTCGCCCGGTGCAAGCAGACGATGTGTTGTCGTCTGCCGGCCTTTCCGGGATTCTGGTTTACGAACCGGCTGAAATGGTAATACGCGCCCGCTCTGGCACGCCGCTGGAGGAAGTCGAAGCGGCGCTGGCCGGCAACAACCAGATGCTGCCATTCGAACCCGTCGATCATCGTCCACTGTATGGATCGCAGGGAAGGCCGACCATCGGCGCACTCGCCGCCTGCAACATTTCCGGTCCGCGCCGTATCCGTGCCGGGGCGGCACGCGATAGCCTGATCGGCGTTCGCTTTGTTAACGGCGCGGGAGAAGAACTGTCGTCCGGCGGTCGCGTGATGAAGAACGTCACCGGCCTTGATCTTGTGAAACTGCAGGCGGGCGCATACGGCACCCTTGGATTTCTGACAGAAGTCACTTTCAAGCTGCTGCCGAAGCCTGAATGCACAGGCACACTTGTGATTGAAGGTCTTTCCGGGAGCGATGCTATCCGCGCCATGAGCCTCGCATTGCAGAGCCCGTTCGAGGTGAGCGCTGCTGCGCATGTTCCGGCGTGCGAAGGCCGGGTTCCACAAACCGCGGTCCGTGTCGAGCATTTCCGCCCGTCGGTGGACTATCGCCTTCGCGAGATTGCAAAGAGGCTGGCGGAATTCGGCGCTTCGCGGATGCTCGATACCGGCACTTCGCTCGCCTTCTGGGCGGATGTCCGCGATGCGACGGTGCTTGGCGCCGGGCCGGCCGACATCGTCTGGCGCATATCTATCCGGCCTTCGCATACCGCAGCTTACCTCACCGCGTTGCGAACGGCGGGCCTGGCTTTTCGCTACATGCTTGACCACGGAGGCGGGCTGATCTGGCTGGCGTTGCCGCCATGCGACAATGCCGGGGCCGATATCATCCGTCAGGCGCTGCCGGCCGGGGTAGCCCATGCCTTGCTGGCGCGCGCACCCGATGCGACACGTGCGTCTGTTCCTGTATTCCAGCCGTTGCCGGACGCAATGATGAAACTGACCGCGGGCATCAAGATCAGCATGGATGCCGGGGGCATTTTCAATCCGGGCAGGATGTACGATGGCGTATGATCGGGAGGCCGGCCAGGCCGCACTTCCTTCCGGCGCATTGACAGGATCGTCATCGCGTAGCTGGCTCACAGGTGTGATCCTGCTGGCTGCGATTATGCTTGCCGTCGCCGTCATGGAATATGCCCTCGGGCGCACCCCGATCTGTAAGTGCGGCACGATCAAGTTCTGGCATGGCGTTGTCATGAGCTCGGAGAATTCCCAGCACCTGACCGACTGGTACACATTTTCCCACATCGTCCATGGCCTGCTGTTTTATTTTGCCATCTGGGCGATAGCGAAATGGCGCAGATGGGCGATCGGTTTCGTCCCCGCATTGATTGCCGCAACCTTTGTTGAAGCGGCATGGGAGGTGTTCGAGAATACCGATTTCGTTATCAACCGTTATCTGGAGGTGACGGCATCGCTCGACTACTACGGCGACAGCATCGTCAATTCCGTTGCCGATATCGTGGCGATTATTGCGGGCTTCGACATCGCACGTCTTGCGCCGGTCGTGGTTTCCATTGTTCTGGCGGTTGGACTTGAGCTATTCGCCGGAGCAATGATCCGCGATAATCTGGTGCTCAACATAATCATGCTGATCCATCCGCTCGAGTTCATCAAAGCCTGGCAGAATGGGGGATAGGCTCGCCATGCAAACAAGTTTCTCCCTCGCCCAGCTCGCCGATCCGGATACCGCCGTTGCAGAAAGCATCCTGCGCACCTGCGTTCATTGCGGACTGTGCACCGCCACTTGCCCGACCTACCTGCTACTCGGGGACGAGGCGGATTCGCCGCGCGGGCGTATCTATCTGATCAAGGACATGCTGGAAAACGGCAAGCCGGCAACAGCAGAGAGCGTCACCCATATCGACCGGTGCCTGTCCTGCCTTTCCTGCATGACGACATGCCCATCCGGCGTCCACTACATGCATCTCATCGATCATGCCCGCGCCCATGTCGAAAAGACTTACCAGCGTCCATTGGCCGACCGTCTGCTGCGCGGCGTGCTGGCAAAGGTCCTGCCCAACCGGAAACTGTTTCGAACGGCGCTTGCATTTGCCAGCATCGGCAGGTTGCTGCGTCCGTTGATCGCACGCACGCCTGTTGTCGGGCAGCGCCTGTCGGCCATGGTCGATCTTGCCCCGGCATCGGCTCCTGCGTCGGTGGATCGCTCCTTTGTTGTAAGAGGCAAGGCGCGTGCGCGTGTTATCATGATGGAAGGTTGCGCCCAGCCGGTTCTGCAACCGTCGATCAACGCGGCGGCGTATTATCTTCTGGCCGCCAACGGTGTGGAAGTCGTCAGCGTTCCGGGCGAAGGCTGCTGCGGCGCACTGACCCATCACATGGGGCGGGAGGAAGACGCCTTCCTATCTGCGCGCCGCAATATCGATGCCTGGACCATGGTCATGGCGGAGGGGGCGCTCGATGCGATCATCGTAACCGCATCCGGTTGTGGGACCACGGTAAAGGACTACGGTTTCATGTTTCGGAACGATCCCGCCTATGTGGAGAAGGCAAAACGGGTATCGGAGCTCGCCTGCGACATCTCACAATATCTGGCGCGCCTGGATCTTCCGGCAGGTGCGCCGCCGCGCAAACTGACTGTGGCCTATCATTCCGCCTGTTCCATGCAGCATGGACAGCAAATTCGCGACGAGCCAAAGCGCCTGCTGCAGCGGGCCGGATTTACCGTTCGCGATGTGCCCGAAGGTCATATCTGTTGCGGCTCGGCAGGCACTTACAATCTTTTGCAGCCGGAGATTTCCGGGCGGCTGCGGACGCGCAAGCTGGCCAACATCGGCAGGGTTCGGCCGGACGTTATCGCGACCGGAAATATTGGCTGTATCGCGCAATTATCTTCAGGCGCTCCGGCCCCTGTCGCCCATACGGTTGAACTCCTTGCCTGGGCCTACGGCGGCCGTATGCCGGACGCAATCGAAGACGCTGGATTTTTGACCTGATCTGTGGCGTATTTCGCTCACCGTGGTCGAATATTCTTTTGGCGGGAGACATGTAATGGCGGCGGCGCGTAAGGGATCGGGAAAGGGCGGCGGAAATCCGGCGGCCGGTAAGGCTGGCAATAAGGCCGCCCGCAAAACTGTCAGGAAGGCCGCGCCTGCCAAGCGCGCCGCAAGCAAGTCGAAATCGGTCAAGAAGATTGCTAGCAAGAAGGCCGCAACCAAGAAATCCGTGAGCAGGAAGGCAGCAGTCAAGAAGGCGGCAAAAAGGAGTGCCGCGGTAAAGAAAGCGGCTGGCAAGAAGACTACGAGCAAGAGGCAAGTCGGCAAGAAAGTGGCAAGCAGGAACGTCGCCAGCGGGAAATCACGGCCGGCCAGGCAGGTAGCGAAGAAACCAGCCACCCGGAAAGCCGGCAGCACGAAAGCAGCCGTCAAGACAGTAGCCGTCAAGACAACTGCAAGAAAGACAGCCGCAAAAAATATAGCGGCAAGAAAGCCGCCGGCTGGCAGCAGGTCCGCTTCCCGGAAGACTGCTCCGCGAAAGGCTCCCCGCAAGCACGCGACGGTAGCCGGTGTGTCGCTGCCACCGGGCTCCGCACCCTTGCGTCGCAAGGCCAAGACCTCCCAGTCCCGCCGCAAGGCAAAACTGTCCCACGCACCTTTGCCGGCGAGCCGCAGGCTGGCAGCGCGCACGCCCGTCGGCCGGCCGTCTATCCTTGTCGGCATGCGCTCGTTCAATCAGGCCGAACGTATGCAGTTGCGTGATGGTTATCTGGCCTCGGAACTGCTCATCCGCGAAATCGTCCCTGCCGACCACGCAGCTGTGTCCGAGTTGTTGCTGGAAGCGTTTTCCGGCACGGCGGAGGAACTTCTGACCCGGGAACTGCGTGAGACCGGGCATTTGCTGTGCGAACTTGTTGCCGAATATGACGGCGTCCTTGCCGGATATGCTGCTTTCTCCC
>JAPOIA010000061.1:0-8972 GCA_029979185.1 Alphaproteobacteria bacterium
AGGTCGAAGGCCACGGACAGTCCCATCTGGCCGGCAGCAAGGTTGCGCCTGTAGAAGGCGTTGGATTCCTCCGCCGTCGAGAAGCCGGCATATTGCCGGATCGTCCACGGCTGGTTGACATACATGGTAGGGTAGGGGCCGCGATGGAACGGCGCGATGCCGGGATAGCCGCCAAGGAAATCGAGACCCTCGAGGTCGGCCTGGCCGTATTCCGGCCTGATCGCTATGCCTTCCGGGCTAATCCAGGCATCGCGCGCGGGCGCTTCGCTGCGCATCGGTGCATCGCGGAAGGGAACTTGCGTGAAGTCAGGTATCCTGGACATAAGTGGACCTGGTGCTGTCGAAAATGGCAATCGAGCAGATTTTAGCGGCAAACACCTGCCAAGACCATAAACCTTTCGGATACAGCTTTAAGCCTATTTTCCCCGCGAGCCGCGCCATGTGCCGCCGCAAAGCCTTGTATTGGACGACCATGTTCCGTTGGCGCTTGCGCCGCGCATCCTGCCTTGCAACCGGTACAGATCGCGGCTGGACTTCATCCGCAGCCAGAGTGTTCCGTCCGGTTCTATTGCGCCATCAGCGCTTTGTCCGCTGCCTGTTGCTGTGACCAGATCGCCGCCGCGAGCGGCAAAGCGCATTTGGAAAGCCTTTTCGCATTTTCCGGCCTGCGTTGTGAGGACTGCAGTCCATGCGCCGTCGCGGCTAGCCGCTATCGCGTGGCTACCGATCGGCAATGCCGCCAAAAAGCCCATGACAAAGGCAATATTTCGTACGGACAGGCCGGGATTGTGAGACTTCAGGTTCATGATTGTTCGAAGAATTGCAGAAGTGTATCAAGGAAAGCGATCATGTCCGCTCCCTGGAACAGATAGCCGTCGAGACCGGCTGCCCTGAGCGAGGCCTCGTCGTCGCCTGCACGGCCGGCAATGCAAATACGGGCGGCACCTGAGGCTTTCAAGGCGCTCACGGCAGTCAGTGCCTGTTCTCCATAACGGCTGTCGCTGGAGCAGATGCAAGCCACAGCGCAACCGCTTTTGGCGAAAGCCTCTGCCACTTCAGCGGGCGTATCGAAGCCACCGGAATTGACCGTTTCGATGCCGCCTGCCGCGAGGAAATTCGCAGCGAAATTGGCGCGGGCATTGTATTCCGCCAGCGGTCCGAGGTTCGCCAGAAATACATGCGGCAACTTGCCAGCATCTTTCAACGTCGCGGTACGTGCGCGCAGATCCTCAAACGGGGCGGAGAGTCTAACCGGACGGAAGGTGTCGATGTAGCGCCGGTCCCAATTGTCAGATATTGGGGTTTCGACATCCGGCGTTACCTCAGCGATATCCGGGAACGCGCTGGTGCCGGTGAGGGGAGCCCGTGCAGTCGCTGCCTGTTTGGTTCTTTGTTCCCGGATAATTGCGATATCCTTGCCGAACGATCCATTGGCAATTGCCGATGCTATGCCGCCATTCGCTTCATGGTGCTGAAACAGCGCCCATGCCTTGTGGCACAGTGCATCGGTCAGAGCCTCGATGCCGCCAGCTCCGCCCGCCGGATCGTCCACCTGCGCCAGACGCGATTCTTCCTGCAGGACAAGCTGGACATTACGCGCCAGCCGCCGCGCCGCTGCGTCTGGCAGGCCGATTGCCTGCGTATGGGGAAGCACCGACACGCTGTCGGTGCCGCCTGCAACAGCCGAGAAAACCGCGACCGTTGTGCGCAATACATTGACCCAGGGATCGGTGCGCGAGGTCATGCGCCAGGCGGTTTCCGCATGGATCGCGATAGGCTTGGGCACAAGCCCGCAAGCCTCCTCCAGCCGGGCGATGAGACGGCGCAAGGCGCGCAGTTTCGCAATGGTCAGAAACTGGTCTGCATCGGCTGCGATGCGAAAGCCGGTAAAGCTGCGAGCGTCGGGCAGGTCGAGGCCGGCCTTCTCGTAACCGCGCAAACAGGCCGCAGAAGTCCCCAGCAGATAGGCCAGTTCCTGCACCTCGCTGCCGCCCGCGGCATGGACAGGTCTTGCATCGGCGCAGAGGAACGGGCCCTCGAAGCCCAAACCGGAAAGCGCCTTTGCCTGTTCGAGTGCGCTGGCCAATGTAGGGCCAATGGCTGGCGCCTCATTGTGCATCAGCGTTCCGAGCGGGTCGAAGCCGAAGGAGATCTGTGCGCTCGAGGGGTTCAATCCGCTGTCCGCCACCAGAACGGCCAGCTCCTGCGCGATGGCCGATGCGGATGCCGGAATGTCGAGTGCAATCGCCACCTGCGCCGGATCGACATTGGCCAGCACCTGGCGCAGGACATCCCGCTTGTCGCCGGGCAACCCGAAACCGAATGCGCCGCCGCTGCCTGCGAAAACCAGATGCAGCCCCAGCGCACCGCCTTCGATATCCGCCAGCGCCTGCCGGTTAGCCGCCGCCGGCTCAGTGTGATCGATGCGTGCGAGCACGGACCATTGTCCCGGCTGCTTGCGAACCGGCCGGGCGATCCCGCTCAGGCCACCAGCAGGTACCGGGTGCAGGGGCTGGATTTCGATGCCGTCTGCCGAACGCGATGTCAGCCGTTCAAGCGGCGCTCCCCGCAGGGCCTTCTCCGCAAGCGCTCGCCACGTGCTGTCGCTTGCCGATTCGAATGCGGCACCAAAGGGGAAGATATCGCTGGAATCCGTCATGAAATCGTCATCAACCGGTTTGTGGATTGCTCTGGTCCAAATGAAAACACCGCCAAACCTGACATGGTTTTGCGGTGTTTTCCATTCGCTCTTTGTATCATTGCCGGTGATACACGACCGCGTAATTACGTCCGGCGGCTGGCATATGGGCCAGGCTCAGCCGAGCTGGTCCATGCCCGGGATCGACGAGGTGATGGATGCCATCGTATCTTCTCCAACGATCTGCTTGCCATGCTCGATCAGCGTCTTGCCGATGCTCTGCATCTGGCTCATGTCCAGGCCCATGCCCTGCAGCTTGCCGACCAGACCCATCATGCCGCCAGCGCCGCCGCCCATCAGGCCACCGAGCGCTCCCATCAGGCCGCCGCCGCTTTCGCCGCCAGCCGCCTCGGCCTGCGAGATAAGTCCTTCTGCGCCGGGGATTTTCGCGAGCAGTTCACCGACAGCCTCGCCTGGTCCCTCCTTCTGCAGAAAGCCGAGTACCGTACCCACTGCATTCTGTGCCTGCTCGGCGTCGATGCCTGCAGCGGCCGTGATCTTGGAAATCAGCTCGTCCATGGTGTCCTCATCCTTCAGGGTGACTGGAAACAAAAAACATCAAGCAATGTGACGCGCGCGCACTCTCCCTGTCCTTGCCGATTAAATCAAGGGGCGGGAGGGTCAATTTGGTGGAGCCAGCCGGAAAAACCGGGCGGGATAGAACTGGAATGCTGTGGTTTCCTGTCCTATAAGCAGGAAAGCCAAATAGATGCAGGATTCTATCGATGACGGATGACCCGCGGAAACAGGATGGAAAAATTCTCGTCGGCATGGACGATGAAAAATACAACTATCTGACACTCGCCCTGGGCAACCGGCACGGCCTGGTCGCGGGCGCAACCGGCACCGGCAAGACCGTGACTTTGCAGACGCTGGCTGAAGGCTTTTCCAACGCAGGCGTCCCGGTGTTTGCTGCCGACATCAAGAGCGACCTGTCCGGCATCGCCATGCCCGGCGACAGCAGGAAGCCCTTTGTAAACCGTGCCGAACTGCTGCAGGTGAAGTACGCACCGGACCAGTATCCCACCGTCTTCTGGGATCTGTATGGCGAGCAGGGCCATCCCATTCGCACGACGGTTTCCGACATGGGGCCGCTGCTGATGTCTCGCCTGCTGGAATGCAACGACGTGCAGGAAGGCATCGTCAACATTATCTTCAAGCTGGCCGACGACAAGGGCTGGCTTCTGCTCGACCTGAAGGATTTCCGCGCGCTGCTGCAATTTGTCAGCGACAATGCCGCCGAGCTGCGCATGCAATACGGCAACATCCATCCGTCCTCGGTCGGTGCTATCCAGCGGCAGCTGCTGGTGCTCGAAAACCAGGGCGGCGAGAAGTTCTTCGGCGAGCCGGCGCTCGATATTGCCGATTTCATTCGCACCGACAAGGATGGCCGCGGCTATGTGAACATCCTTGCGGCTGACAAGCTGATGGCGACGCCGCGGCTGTATGCGACGTTCCTGCTTTGGCTCCTGTCGGAACTGTTCGAGGAACTGCCGGAGGTTGGAGACCAGCCAAAGCCGAAACTGGTGTTCTTTTTCGATGAAGCGCATCTGTTGTTCGACAATGCGCCGAAGAGCCTGCTGACCTCGATCGAACAGGTCGTGCGGCTGATCCGTTCGAAGGGCGTTGGCGTTTTCTTCGTTACGCAAAATCCGCTTGATGTGCCGGATTCGGTTCTGGGCCAGCTTGGCAACCGGGCGCAACATGCGCTGCGCGCCTTTACCCCGCGCGACCAGCGCGCCGTGCGTGCCGCTGCAGAAACGTTCCGTCAGAACCCGAAATTCGATACGGCCGAGGCTATCACCCAGCTCGAAGTTGGCCAGGCCCTTGTGTCGATGCTGGAGGGCAAGGGCGCCCCGGATTTCGTGTCGAAAAGCTATATCGCACCGCCCATGGCGCGCGTCGGGCCGATCACGCCGCAGGAACGCCAGCAGTTGATGAAGTCCAGTTCCATGCTCGGAAAGTATGACACGTCGATCGATCGTGAATCGGCATTCGAAATGCTGCAGAAGAAGGCCGATGGGCGGATGGAGGAGGCCGGCGCCGAGGGGGCGAAAGAGGGCGGTATCCTCGACAAGATCGGCGGCTGGTTCGGCGGCGGCTCGCACGAAAGTTCCAGCGGCAAGGGCAAGGGGCGTACGCGGATGTCGACCACCCAGGTCATCATACGCTCCGCGGCACAGTCGGCTGCGCGTTCAATCGGTACACAGATTTCGCGGGCGATCCTGCGCGGTATCCTTGGAGGTATGACCCGCCGCTGAGGTTGTGGGAATGACATACATTCGGCGCTGCTTTTGACGGTGCCGGTCGCAATAGACAGGAATGGGCAATGGTGGCTTCTGCAGCGGCGCTCGAAGCGCTGGACAAGGATCGTGACGGCGCTTTGAAGCGCCTGTTTGCATTGCTGGAAATCCGGTCTGTTTCCACTGATCCGGCCTATAAGGATGAATGTGCCAGATGCGCCGGATGGCTGGCCGAGGATTTGCGGCTGATCGGCTTCGATGCATCCGTTCGCCCGACGCCCGGCCACCCGATGGTGGTCGCCCACGCCAAATCTCCGAACGCCGATGCGCCGCATGTCCTTTTCTATGGCCACTACGACGTGCAGCCGGTCGATCCTCTGAACCTGTGGGAAACCGATCCTTTCGCCCCGCGCATCGCCGATGTGAATGGCGAACAGGCTGTCATTGCGCGTGGCGCGTCCGACGACAAGGGCCAGCTCATGACCTTCGTCGAGGCCTGCCGCGCCTATATGGGAAATGGCGGTTTGCCTTGTCACGTTACGATCCTGTTCGAGGGCGAGGAGGAATGCGGTTCGTCTTCGCTGCCGGGGTTCCTGGCCGCCAACAGGGATGAGTTGAAGGCCGATTTCGCCCTAGTTTGCGACACCAACATGTGGGATGCGAAGACGTCGGCTATCACCGCCATGCTGCGTGGCCTGGTCTTCGAGGAAGTGATTATCCACGCTGCGAAGCGCGATCTGCATTCGGGTCTGTTCGGCGGGCCAGCGGCCAATCCGATCCGCATTCTCAGCAATATCCTCGGCCGGCTGCATGACAAGGAAGGCCGCGTTACCCTGCCGGGCTTCTACGATGGCGTCTCCGAACTGCCGGATGATATTGCCGCACAGTGGAAGGCGCTGCCCTTCGACGGCGCTGCCTATCTCGGCGATGTTGGCCTGTCGGTGCCCGCCGGTGAGACCGGACGTTCCGTGCTCGAACAGATGTGGGCGCGGCCGACCTGCGAGATCAATGGCATCATCGGCGGTTATACCGGCGAGGGGGCAAAGACTGTCCTGCCGGCGCAGGCCAGCGCCAAGGTATCCTTCCGTGTTGTCGGCAAGCAGGAGCCGGCGAAGATCGCTGCCAGCTTCCGTGACTTCGTCAAGGCGAACCTGCCTGCCGATTGCAGCGCCGAATTCATTTCCCACGGCGCGTCGCCCGCCATCCAGTTGCCATTCGCTTCGCCAGCCTTGAGCGCCGCCCGCGAGGCGCTGGCGCAGGAGTGGGGCAGGGATACCGTTATCGTCGGCTCCGGCGGGTCGATCCCGATCATCGGCGAATTGAAGCGCGAACTGGGGATAGATTCCCTGATGATCGGTTTCGCGCTGGAGAACGATCGCATTCATTCGCCGAACGAAAAATATAATGTATCGTCATTCCAGGGCGGCGCGCGCAGCTGGGTGCGCGTGCTGGAAGCGCTGGCGAAATAGGTGAGCAAACAGGGAGGATGACATGGCTGGATTTACCGGGGGCTGCCTGTGCGGCGCGGTACGCTACGAAGTGAGTGTAGATCCCGTGCGCATGGCGCGCTGCCACTGCGACGATTGCCGCAAGGGCTCGGGTGCGACCTTCGCGACGAATGTTTTCGTTCCGGCGGAAGCATTCAAGGTCACGGGCGAGTTTGCAACCTATGAAAGCAAGACGGATGCCGGAAATACGATGACCCGCGCCTTCTGCCCGAAATGCGGTAGCCCCGTGTTCGGCTATTCGTCGGCCGGCGGTGGTGTTATGCGCGCCATCCGCGCCGGTTCCATCGACGATGCGAGTTTCGTCAAACCGAGTATCGAGGTCTTTACCAAGCGCATGCTGGCCTGCACGGTCGTCGATCCATCGACGCAGAAGTTCGAGGAAATGCCACCCCCGCCCCCGCCGCGGTAGCGATCAGGTTAGCGTCTCGGTCTCTCCGGCAAACCGGAACCCGAAGTGTTCGCCGCAGCGGCATATCGTGCCGCCGGTCGGCGCGGGGAAATGCGCCGGGGCAACCATGGTCGCCGTATCCGCCCATTCGGACAGGAAACGCTTTCGTGTTGCGCGCGCTGTGTCCTGATCGGCGCAGTAGCTGGTGCTCCAGTTGGGAAAGCGCAATTGCAGCGGATGGTGCATCACGTCGCCGCTGAGAACGACATGCTCGCCACCGTCTTCCAGATGCACCGCGATGTGTCCGGGCGTATGGCCGGGAGTATGTTCGAAGCGGATCTTTTCGTTCAGGCTTTTGTCAGGATCGACAATATCCGCCTGGCCGCTGTCTATCACGGGAAGGATGCTGTCGGCGACATAATCGCCCGTGCGCATCATTGATGCCTTTCCGGCATCCGACTTCCAGTAGTCGAGTTCGGGTTTCGACATCAGGTAACGGGCATTTGGAAAGGTCGGAACCCAGCGTCCGTTGCGCAGCCGCGTGTTCCAGCCGACATGATCCACATGCAGATGCGAACAGACGACCATGTCGATGTCTTCGGGGCGGAAGCCGGCCTGCTCCAGCTTGTCGAGCCAGTGCCAGCTTGCATCGTTGAACAATGCGCGTTCGCGCAGCTTGTGATCGCCTACGCAGGTATCGACCAGAATATTCAGGCCATCCATCTGGATGACGAAGCTCTGCACTGCGATGACGATCTTGTTGGCGGTAGCGTCATAGAAACGCGGCCCGAACCAGGGAATGCCGTCTTTCGCCATCTGCGGATCGAAATCGGGAAAAATCTCCGACGGATCGAGCATCGGCTCGCTGGTTTCAACGACGCTGGAGAGGCGAGTGCTGCCGAATTCGATCTGCTTCATGGTGTGCCGACCCCGTGCCGAGATTTCAGTAGATGTGTTCCTGCGCCGGGAACGTGCCGTCCTTCACAGCAGCCACGTAAGCCGATACGGCCTCCTCGATAGTCGCAGCTCCGGTCATGAAGTTGCGCACGAAGCGCGCCGGCTTGCCAGGGAATACGCCTATTGCATCGTGGAGGACGAGCACCTGTCCGTCGCAGTCCTTGCCTGCGCCGATACCGATAGTCGCCATGGTTTTCGACGCTGCCGTCAGTTCCGCGGCCAGCGGGGCAGGGACCATTTCCAGAACGATCATGGCAGCGCCTGCATCTTCCAGCGCCTTTGCGTCCGACAGCATGCGCTTTGCGCTATCCGCATCCCGTCCCTGCACCCTGTAGCCGCCGAGCTGATGCACGGATTGCGGGGTCAGGCCGATATGGGCGCAGACAGGAATGCCGCGCTCGACCAGGAAACGCACCGTCGGAGCCATGTGCTCGCCGCCCTCGAATTTCACCATATGGGCGCCGGCCGCCATCAATCGCGCAGCATTGGAAAAAGCCTGTTCCGGCGATTGCTGGTAGGAGCCGAATGGCATGTCGGTCGCGATGAAGGCGTGTTTCGCACCGCGCGCAACGCAGGCTGTGTGATATTCCATGTGTTCCATGGTCACCGGCAAGGTGGTGGATTGCCCTTGCAGCACGTTGGCGAGGGAATCGCCGACAAGCAACACCTCGACGCCGCAACGCTCCAGCAAGGATGCGAAGCTGGCATCGTAGCACGTCAACATGGCGATCTTCTCGCCGGCCGATTTCATTCTGGCAAAGTCGCCCAGCTTCAGCGGCTTCGTATCTGCAAGATAGGCCATGAGGTCCTCTCGTCGCTGCAATAGCCGCAGCGGTCAGGCGGCGGCAACCGCGATATTGTCTATAAGGCGCGTCGTGCCGAGACGTGCGGCGACCAGCAGCCGTCCCGGACGTCCCGATACGAGTTCGAATGCGCCGAGCGTCTCCGCATCGCGCAGGGCCAGGTAGTCTGGATTGAAGCCACAGCCCCGCAAATGCGCAAGCGCCTCCGCAACAGCGGTACCTGCATCCTCGCCGCGCAGGATTTTGTCACGGCAGTCGCACAGCGCTCGATGGAGTTCTGGTGCTACGGCACGCTCTGCCGGCGAGAGATAGGCATTGCGGGAAGACAGCGCGAGCCCGTCTTCCGCCCGGATGGTCGGCGCGCCTACCACTTCC
>JAPOIA010000061.1:8982-12107 GCA_029979185.1 Alphaproteobacteria bacterium
GTCGCGGTTCATCTGCCGGATCACCGCGAGCTGCTGGAAGTCCTTTTCGCCATATATGGCAAAGTCGGGCGCAACCATGATGTGCAGCTTGGAGACCACGGTGGCGACGCCGTCGAAATGGTCTGGTCGAAAGGTATCTTCCAGGCCGGCTTTCGCTGGGCCGGCGACGCGCACCTGCGTTGAGAATCCCTGCGGATAGACCTCGATTGCTTCCGGCGCAAAAATCGCATCGCCTCCGGCAAGTGCGATCTTTTCCGCATCGGCCCCGAACGTGCGCGGATATTTGGCGAAATCCTCTGTGGGCGCGAATTGCGTCGGATTGACGAAGATCGACACGACCAAGCGGTCTGCGATCTTGCGCGCCTGATGAATGAGGGAAACATGACCCTCATGCAGGGCGCCCATGGTCGGCACCAGCGCGATACGCGCGCCGGCCTTGCGCCAGACAGCGGTCTGCGCTCGCAGGTCCGCAACAGTCTGTACGACTGCCGGTTTTGAAGACGTGGCGTTCAGGATTGACATGTTCATTAAATTGTTCAGGTCAGACCGGTTAGTTGGGACAGGGTGCTGATGGTATGGGCGGGCGGCAGGTCCGAATATTCGTCCGGCTGGTTTGTCCGGTTGACCCAGACCGGCCGGAACCCGAATTTCTTCGCCCCCGCTATATCCCATCGGTTGGATGACTGGAAGGATACCTCGCCGGGAAGTGCGCCGGTTAGTCCTTCCACCAATGCATACACTTCCGGCACGGTCTTGTAGCGACGGATGGTGTCGATGGAGATCGCATGGTCGATCAGGCCGTCGATGCCGGCCGCCCGGGATGCGGATTCCAGCATTGCCGGGGTACCATTGGACAGGATTGCCGTGCGGATTCCGGCGTCCCTGAGCTTCTGCAGGGCCGGTTTCACGTCCGGATAGGCTTCCAGCGTCTGGTAGCTTTGCAACAAGGTCTTGCGCAGATCGGCTGATATGCCGCCGCATTGGGTGGCAGCAAAATCGAGCGCCTGCGTCGTCAGTTCCATGAAATCCAGGTAGGAGCCCGCCAGAGTGCGTACCCAGGTATATTCCAGCTGTTTCGTGCGCCATATATCCGACAATCGGGCTGCTTCGGGGCCAATTTGCTTGCGCATAGCTCCGACCGCCGAATGGACGTCAAAAAGTGTCCCGTAGGCATCGAAGGCGAACACCTTGTAGGTCATTGAATTCTCCTTCCATCCAGTTTCGTACAGCAGGGTTTGCGCCGGAATACTGGAAATTCGGGGACTTGTGATGACTGCCGTCCGCAGACATGTCAGCGTTTGCGGCCTGTGTCAGGCGGAACCGCGGGGCCGCCGTTCTCGTCAGCAGCAGGCGGGGGAGCTGCCTGCCGCCCGGCCAGCAGGCGGCGCGGGCGCATGCCCTGCGCCAGCATCAGCATTACCAGAGCCGGAAAATACACCGCCGCTGTTAGGATTGCGAGCAACAGCAGCTGTGCCTCGCTGCGCATGGATGGAAAAGATCCGGCAAGGACGCCGATCGGCTGCGCCCCGAAGTAGAGGGCAACGAACAATGCAATTGCGGCGAAAGCCACGGCTAGCCCGATCTTCGCTGTCGTACGGTCGAACGCCATGTCGCCGCGGCGCATCGCCAGAAAGGCGAGCAGGCCGAAATTGATCCAGGCTCCTGCAGCGGTCGCGATGGCAAGTCCGACAGCTCCGAGCGGCTTGAACAGGAATATCTTGATCACGACATTGCAGGCGACCGCAAACAGCGACACATACATCGGCGTCAGCGTATCCCCGCGCGCCTGGAAGCTGGCGACGGCGGACCGGATAAGGACCACCGCCAGGAGGCCGGCGCCATAGGCGTTGAGAACCGCCGCAGAACCTGCGACCGCCGCCTCGTCGAAGGCGCCGCGGGCGAATACGCCCCGGATAATCTCGCCGGGAATGGCAAGGAAGACCACGAAGAACGGCGCAGCCAGCGCGATCGTCAGCGCCATGGTCCGGTTCTGGGCGGCCAGCGCGCCAGCATCGTCGCCGGACGAAAAGCGGCGGCTCATTTCCGGCAGCAGTACCGTTCCTGCAGCAATGCCAATGACCCCGATCGGCAGCTGGTACAAGCGGTCCGCGTAGTAGATCGACGAGATGCCGCCGGTCGGGAGCATGGAGCCTATGATCGTGTCTGCGAATATTGCGATTTGCACCCCTGCCGATCCAATAACGGCCGGCAGGAAGGCAGTGAAAAACTGCTTGATATCCGCGCTCCACGACGGACGGGCGAACACGGCCAGCAGGCCGGCCCGTTTCGCTGCAATCAGCATGAGGCCAAGCTCGAGTGTTCCAGCGGCAAGTATACCGACAGCCGCCGCGATACCAGCGTTGGGGAACAGAAAGGCTATGGCCAGCAAGGCGACAATGGCGATGTTGAGCAGAACCGGCGCGAAGGCCGCAGCGGCAAAACGACCGTGAGCGTTCATGGTCCCCGCCAGCAGGGTCACGAGCGTCACGCACAGGAGATAGGGGAAGGTGATGCGAGTCATGAAGATCGCATGCGCCATCTTGTCCGGATCGTCCGCAAAACCCGGCGCCAACAGATGCAGAAGCTGCTTTGTAAACACCAGCGCCAGAATCAGAAGTACGATCTGCGAAATCAGCAGCAGTGTAAAAATCTGGGCGGAAAACCGCTTGGCTGGACCCGGCCCTTCCGTTTCAAGCACTCTCGAATAGCTTGGAACATAGGCTGCGTTGAACGCGCCCTCGCCGAAGATTGCGCGAAAATGGTTCGGCAAACGGAAGGCGATGTAGAAGGCGTCAGCCAGCGCGCCGGCGCCCAGGATAGCGCCGAGCATTACGTCCCGGATGAAGCCGGTGACACGTGACAGGAGTGTAAATCCTGCGACCGACGCCAGGTTCGTGAATAGCTTGCTCACAGCGCTCTGCAGTCCCGATGGCAAGGTGAGCATGCCGGTGCGGCTGCCCTTGCTTGCGATGAGGCTTTACAGGGTTTTGCTGGAAAGGAAAAACCGTACGACAGCGGGGTCAGGGACGTAGAAAAAACATGTTTTATTACAAGAAAATTTAGCTCTTATTATGAAAATTATTTGCCGCTCTTCTTTATTGCTTGAAATTCCACAACACTTATGC
>JAPOIA010000062.1 GCA_029979185.1 Alphaproteobacteria bacterium
CAGCTCAGCCAGATCGTGTCGTTCAAGGAGTTGCCGGAACGTCCGCCAAAGACCGATTTCATCGGCCGCAAGCTCAAACTGCTGGGTCTTGATGCGCCAACCGCGACGCCGGGCAGCGGCGCCAAGACCAAGACCGGTGCAACGCCCTCTTCGACAACGCCGGGGAGCCAACGATGAGCAATGAAGGCACCGGTGCAGATGGAAGCGGAAAGGTCGTTTTCCAGTTGCCTCTCGATCTCAATCCGGCGTTGCCAAAGGATGGCGCGAACGCGCCCGCGACTGCGGCCGGGGAGCTGTCCGAGGCCAGTGAGGGTGCGGCAGGACTTGGCGCCGAGGCCCGCCGTGCTGCGCCGGAACACGCAATACCAAGCCGGAGCTTGCCAAGAATACCGTTACCGAAATTACGTGCTCCAAAGATAAGCGCACCGAGAATACGGGCACCAAAAATACGCCTGCCGAAACTGGCGATGCCCAGCCTGTCGAGCCTCATGCGCACGACCATTGGCAAAAGCGGCGTGCGCATCCGCTTCGTCGCCGCGGGTTTTGCAGCACTGTATCTGGCGATAGGCGGCAAGCTCGTTTATCTCGGCGCCAAGCCCAATCCGGAAACTGCAAGGCGTGCGGCTGCGGAAGCCTCCTCGCGCGCGCGGCCCGACATTCTCGACCGCCGCGGCATGTTGCTGGCGACCGATATCAAGATCAGTTCGGTGTTTGCGGAACCGCGCCGCATTGTCGACAAGGACGAGGCGGTCGACCGGCTGCTGACGGTATTTCCCGATCTGGATACTCGCGAACTCGAAAAGAAAATCCGCTCGCGCCGCGGTTTCGTCTGGATCAAGCGCGGCATCGACAATGTAGAACGCAAGGCGGTGTTCAATCTCGGCCTGCCCGGCGTCGGCTTCCTGCCGGAATACAAGCGGGTCTATCCGAACGGGCGGATCGGCGCGCATGTTCTGGGCGCCACCAATACTGACAATATCGGCATTGCAGGACTGGAACGCTATATCGATACGCTTGGCCTTGCCGACCTGACCGGCGCGGGCTTTCGCGTATCGCATGCCAATCTGAAGCCGATCCGTGTGTCCCTCGACGTGCGGGCAACCCATGCGGTTCGCGATGAAGTGCAGAAAGGCATCATCAAGTTCAAGGCCAAGGCCGGCGCTGCCGCGATCATGGACGTCAATACCGGCGAGATCATTGCGCTTGCGTCGCTGCCGGATTTCGATCCGAACAATCCGGTGGATGCGCTGAAGAAGAACAACATCAACCGCATGTCGGTCGGCGTTTACGAAATGGGATCGACCTTCAAGGCGCTGACGCTGGCGATGGCGCTGGATGCCAGGCATGTGCGGCTGAATACTTCCATCGATGCCCGTCATGCCCTGCGCTATGGCCGGTTCAAGATCCGCGATTTCCATGCCCAGGCGCGTGCGCTGAAAGTCACCGAAGTGTTCACCTATTCGTCGAACATCGGCACGGCGCGGCTGGCGCTGATGTCCGGCGTGAAGAAGCATCAGGATTTCCTGCGCAAGCTCGGCCAACTCGACCGGATGCGGACGGAACTGCCGGAAAGCGCCCGTCCCATCGTCCCGCGCAAGTGGGGCGAACTGAACACGATGACGATCGCGTTCGGCCACGGCCTCGCCGTTGCGCCACTGCAATCGATGATGGCGGTTAGTGCCCTGGTCAATGGCGGTTATCTGGTGAAACCGACCTTCCTGTATAATGCCGATGGCGCAATGCCTGCCGATACGCCGCGCGTATTGCGCGAGCAAACCAGCGAGCAGTTGCGTTACATCATGCGGCTGAATGCGGAAGTGGGATCGGCGCGCAAGATCGACGTGAAGGGTTATTTTGCCGGCGGCAAGACGGGTACAGCAAACAAGGTGATCAACGGCCGCTATGCGCAGAATGTCGTGTTCAACACGTTCACGGCCATCGTGCCGTCCGACAAGCCGAAGTATCTGTTCCTCACCATCTACGACGAACCGCAGGGCATTCCCGAAACCCATGGATACCGCACGGCGGCCTGGAACGCGGGCTATGTCACCGGCAAGATCATCGAGCGCGTTTCGCCAATTCTCGGACTGCCGCCGGCAAAGGCAAATCCGGACAAGCCGTTTCCCATGGTCGCCAGCGGCGGCATGGGGCTGCCGAGCAACGGAAGGAAGTGGCGTTGACGGCTGTTGCCTTTCATCTTCGCGACCTGTTTCCGCAGCTTGAAGGCAGCGATGGCGGTGATCGTCCGGTCGTATCAATTACCGCGGACAGCCGTCAGGCCAGCGCCGGCAGCGTTTTCTTTGCAGTGCCGGGAACGCGCGCTGACGGGCTGCGCTTTGCGCCGCAAGCTATCGATACGGGAGCGGCAGCGATTGTTTGCGAGCGCTTGCCGGAGGAGCGTGACGCGCGGGCCATTTGGGTCAGGGTGGATGATGTTCGCGCGGCCCTGTCTAAGGCTGCGGCTATTGTCCATCCGCTACAGCCGGAAACGATCGTTGCGGTTACTGGCACGAGCGGCAAGACATCGGTTGCCGCATTCGTGCGGCAGATCTGGCTGCGCCTTGGCAAGCAGGCGGCGGCACTTGGTACGACGGGCCTCGTTTCACCCGGCGGAGCGGTCTATGGATCGCTGACGACGCCTGATCCTGTATCGCTGCATGAGACGCTCGACAGGATTGCCGGCGAGGGCGTAACGCATCTGGCGATGGAAGCTTCCTCGCATGGTCTCGATCAGAGGCGGCTGGACGGTGTGCGGCTTCAGGCGGGGGCCTTTACCAACCTGTCGCGCGATCACCTCGATTATCATCCCGATCTCGATGCCTATCTTTCGGCAAAGTTGCGTTTGTTCGATACCCTGCTGCAGCCCGGGCAGGGCGCCGTTGTCAACGCAGACAGCGATGTAGCGGACAGGGTGATCGCCGTTTGCAAACAGCGTGGTCTGCAGCTTCTGACCTTCGGCGAAAACGGCGACCTGCGCCTGACGGGAAGCACAGCCAGCCAGACCGATACACGGGTTTCGGTAGAGTTCGCGGGCAAGCGCCATGCCATCTGCCTGCCGCTGGCGGGCGCTTTCATGGCCTCGAACGCACTGGCAGCGGCGGGGCTTTGCATAGCGACCGGTTCGCCGGCGGACGCGGTTTTCGCGGCGCTGGAACATCTGCAGGGCGCGCCGGGCCGGCTCGAGCAGGCCGGCGTGCGCAATGGAGCGCCGGTGTTTATCGACTATGCCCACAAGCCGGATGCGCTGGAGAAAGTGTTGCAGGCCTTGCGGCCGCTGACTGCCGGGCGGCTGATCGTGGTGTTCGGCTGCGGCGGCGACCGCGACCGGGGCAAGCGCCCGATCATGGGCACAATTGCTGCGCAGAATGCCGACATCGTTATCGTCACCGACGACAATCCGCGCTCTGAGGAACCGGCTGCAATCCGCAAGGAGATTCTTGCTGCAAGTCCGGGCGCTCGGGAAATCGGCGATCGCGAACAGGCTATCGCGGAAGGGGTCGCCATGCTGCAAACCGGCGACGTACTGGTTGTTGCCGGTAAGGGACACGAGACCGGACAGATAATTGGAGACAAGGTGCTGCCGTTTTCCGATTATGAAAGCGTCGCTCGCGCGCTCGCCAGGAGCGCCGCATGAGCGAGATCAAACTGTGGACTGGCCTGGCGCTGGTCAACCATTTGCAGGCGCGCGTATCGGGGCAATTGCCGGCCTGTGTCGGCGGCATATCCATCGATACACGTTCGCTTGAGGCAGGCGACCTGTTCTTCGCCATTACCGGTGAAAACAGCGACGGCCATGATTATGTGGCGACCGCCTTCGAGGCCGGTGCAGCCGCCGCTGTTGTCGACGAGGCCCATGCCGACCGCCTGCTTGGCTCGGGGCCGTTGTATGTGGTGCATGATGTGCTCGCTGCGATGGAAAATCTCGGCCGAGCGGCGCGGGCGCGAACGGGCGCCGATATCATTGCGGTGACGGGCTCGGCCGGCAAAACCAGCACGAAGGAAGCGCTGCGGGTTGTCCTGTCGAAGTTTGCGCCGACCCACGCCTCCATTGCATCCTACAACAATCACTGGGGCGTGCCGCTGTCTCTGGCGCGCATGCCGGTTTCGACACGGTTTGGCATTTTCGAAATCGGCATGAACCATGCCGGCGAGATTACACCGCTGACGGGTATGGTCCGGCCGAATGTGGCCATCATCACCACTATCGCGCCGGTGCATCTTGCTGCTTTCGCATCTGTGGACGAAATCGCCGAAGCCAAGGCGGAAATCTTTTCCGGCATGGAACCGCATGGCGTGGCGATCATCAATCGCGATGTGCCGCAGTTCGAGCGGCTGCGTGCGGTGGCGCGGCAATCGCAGGCCTCGGAGTTTCTCAGCTTCGGCGAGAGCGAGGAGGCCGGTGCGCGGCTTTTGAGCGTTTCCGAGGAGGGCGCCTCTACGATTGTAGAAGCTTCGATCCTCGATACGCATATCCGTTACAGGATCGGCGCGCCGGGCCGTCACATGGCGATCAATTCGCTCGCCGTGCTGCTGGCAGCCCGCGCGGTCGGCATAGAGCTGCAGGATGCGGCTTCTGCACTGGCGGATTTCAGGCCGCCGTCCGGGCGCGGTTCACGCATTGAAGTGCCTTTCGACGGTGGCAGGATCACGGTGATCGACGAAAGCTACAACGCCAATCCCGCCTCCATGCGCGCGGCTATTGCCCTGCTGGGCGCAACGGGTACGCCGGGCGGCGGGCGGCGGATTGCCGTTCTGGGCGACATGCTGGAACTGGGGGAACAGGAAAACCAGCTGCATGCAGGGCTGGCCGATACAATCGCGGTGCAAGGCATTGACCTCGTATTCGCCGCGGGGCCGCGGATGAAGCACCTGTACGATGCGGTGCCGGAACACCGGCGGGCGTTGTGGACGCAGACATCTGCTGATATGCGCGAGGCGCTGCTGGACGAACTGCGCGCCGGCGATGTCGTCATGATCAAGGGGTCGAATGGCAGCCGCATGGGGCCGCTGGTCAAGGCAATACAGGAGCGGTTTTCGGGGGAAAACCATCCAACCGGGGATCAGGCCGCGCAATAGCGGGGCTGGAATGTTAAAAGTGCTGGAACATTGAAAATGGGGCTGGCTGGCAAGGCATTGCCGGCCGATGGACAATCTGGATCGGACCTGGAATGCTGACTTTCCTTGCGGACTTCTCGAACGTGATCAGTCCGCTAAACATCTTCCGTTACATCACGTTCCGGACCGGGGGCGCGACCGCGACAGCGCTCTTGTTCGTGTTCCTGTTCGGGCCGACGATCATATCGGCGCTGCGGGTCAAGCAGGGCAAGGGCCAGCCGATTCGCAGCGACGGGCCGGAGGGACATCTGCTGACCAAGGTCGGTACGCCGACCATGGGCGGGCTGATGATCCTGTCAGGCATTCTGGTCTCGACCCTCTTGTGGGGCAATCTGACCAATGTCTATGTCTGGATCCTGATCCTGGTGCTGCTGGGGTTTGGCGCCATAGGCCTTTATGACGATTACCTGAAAGTCACCCGGCAGAGCCATCACGGTTTTTCCGGCAAGATGCGCCTGCTGCTGGAAACGCTGTTCGCGGCGGCGGCCTGCGCGGCGATGTTGTATCTCGGCTCTCCGAAGTCATCCGGTCTGGCGATCCCGATGGTCAGCGGTTTCGTGCTCGACATGGGCAAGTTCTTCATCATCTTCGGAGCCTTTGTCATTGTGGCAGCCGGCAATGCGGTCAACCTGACGGATGGACTCGACGGGCTGGCGATTGTGCCGGTGATGATCGCGGTGTCCGCTTTCGGCGTGATTGCCTGGCTGGCGGGCAATGCGATCTTCTCCAGCTATCTTGGCATCAACTTCATGCCTGGCACCGGCGAGATGATGGTGGTCTGCGGCGCGATGGTTGGTGCGGGGCTTGGCTTCCTGTGGTTCAATGCGCCGCCGGCGCAGATTTTCATGGGCGATACCGGATCGCTGGCGCTAGGCGGAATGCTCGGTACGGTCGCCGTCGCGGTGAAGCACGAAATCGTTCTGGTGATTGTCGGCGGGCTGTTCGTCATGGAGGCACTGTCGGTGATCGTCCAGGTCGCGTCCTACAAGCTCACCGGCAAACGTATTTTCCGCATGGCGCCGTTCCATCACCATCTGGAAAAGATGGGCTGGCAGGAGCCGCAGATTGTCATCCGCCTGTGGATCATCGCTTTCGTTCTGGCGATGGTCGGACTGGCGACATTGAAGGTGCGCTGAGATGACGCCGCTAACCAGTATGGCCGGAAAGACGGTCGCGCTGTTCGGGCTCGGTGGTTCGGGGCTTGCTACTGCTGCCGCGTTGCTGGCCGGCGGGGCGAGCGTTTATTGCTGGGACGACAACGAAAAGTCGCGCCAGCGCGCCGCCGATGCAGGACTGACGGTGACGGATCTGGTGGCGGCGGAATGGCGTTCGTTCGATGCGCTGATACTGGCGCCCGGCGTGCCGCTGACTCATCCCGCTCCGCACTGGACGGTAACGCGCGCCCGCGCTGCGGGTATCGACGTGATCGGCGATGTCGAACTGTTCTGCCGCGAGCGGGCGGCAATTGCTCCCGAAGCGCCGTTTATCGCGATTACCGGCACCAACGGCAAATCGACGACGACGGCGCTGATCGCGCATATCATGTACGAGGCCGGAGCGGACGTTCAGCTTGGCGGCAATATTGGTACACCGATTCTGGCTTTGGAACCGCCGTCGAAGGACCGGATTCATGTAATCGAATTGTCGTCGTTCCAGATCGACCTGACGCCGTCGCTTAATCCCACTGTCGGCATTCTGCTCAACCTGTCGCCCGACCATATCGACAGGCACGGCAGCATGGAGGGCTATGCCGCAGTGAAGGAACGCCTGGTCGACCATGCGGATACGGCGATTGTCGGCGTCGACGATACGTTCTCGTGGGAGATCGGCGAGCGGCGCAAACATGCAGACAGCGCGGGCGGCAATGCGATCATTCCGGTGTCTTCCGGTCGTGCGCTAGCGCGCGGGGTCTATGCGCAGGACGGCAATATTGTTTCGACGGTTGCAGATGGCACACCGCACGTGTTGTGCGACCTGGCCGGCAACAATGCCCTGCGTGGTTCGCACAATGCACAGAATGCGGCGGCGGCCGCAGCATGCGTTGACCTGTGGGAATTTCCCGATGGCGCAATCGCCTGGGGCATGCAGACGTTTCCGGGATTGCCGCACCGGCTGGAGGAAGTCGGTCGGTCGGGATCGGTTGTCTTCATCAACGATTCCAAGGCGACGAATGCGGATGCCGCGGCACGGGCGCTAGCCTCTTTTGACGAGATATTCTGGATCGCAGGCGGCCGGGCGAAGGAAGGTGGCGCGACATCTCTGCGGCCACTGATGTCGCGCGTGCGCAAGGCTTATCTGATTGGGGAAGCAGCCGAGAGCTTTGCTGCGACGCTAGCCGGTTATACCGACAATCATATCTGCGGCACGCTGGAGCGGGCTGTCGAGGAAGCCTATCGCGAAGCGCGCCAGAGCAGCGTATCCGAAGTTGCGGTTCTGCTTTCGCCTGCCTGTGCTTCCTACGACCAGTTTACCGATTATGAAGCACGGGGCGATACATTCAGGGCGCTGGTGCAGGCGTTGCCAGGCGTGGATTCTCTTTGAGTGTAGGCATTGCAGCACGGGGACAGTAGTCTCCTGCTGATTGAAGGTTTTGCAGAAGCCAGGGCAGAGGGTTTGTGATGATGTCGCGCGCCGAAAGATCCTACTTCACCGACTGGTGGTGGACCGTCGACCGGTGGTTCGTCTTTTCGCTTGCCGCCCTGATGGTCATCGGCATCGTGCTGGCGCTGGCCGGCAGTCCGCCGATTGCAGAAAAGCTTGGTCTGCCGCCGTTCCACTTCGTCAACCGGCAACTGATCTATCTGGCGCCGGCCATCGCCCTTATGCTTGCGACCTCGTT
Source organism: Alphaproteobacteria bacterium (assembly GCA_029979185.1). GTDB lineage: Bacteria > Pseudomonadota > Alphaproteobacteria > Rhizobiales > Beijerinckiaceae > Terripilifer. The sequence goes on from JAPOIA010000062.1 coordinate 7,955, forward strand.
CCTGTCGCCGCGCCTGGTGCGCCGTGCGGCGCTGTTCGTTTTTCTGCTCGGCATGGCGGGTGTTGTGTTTGCGCTGTTCTTCGGCGTCGAGATCAAGGGCGCCCGGCGCTGGGTCTTCGGTCTGCAGCCATCGGAATTCGTCAAGCCGGCCTTCGTGATCATCGCAGCCTGGGCTTTCTCGGAAGGCGCACGGCGCAATGACGTGCCGGCCAACATGCTGGCTATGCTGCTGCTGCCTATGACGATCGTGCCGCTCATCCTGCAGCCCGACTTCGGCCAGACCATGCTGATATCGAGCGTCTGGGCGAGCTTGTTCTTCATGGCCGGCCTGCACTGGTTCTGGGTCGGGGGTATCGGCGGCATCGGCGCTGCCGGTGTCTTCGCTGCCTACCGCTTCCTGCCGCATGTACGCGAACGTTTCGACCGCTTTCTCGATCCGGGCAATGGCCCGGGCACGTCCGATACATTCCAGGTCGATATTGCGACGGAAAGTTTTCTCTCCGGCGGCTGGTTCGGCAAGGGCCCGGGTGAAGGCACCTACAAGCGGATATTGCCGGACTCGCACACCGATTTCATCTTTGCGGTGACGGGCGAGGAATTCGGCATCATCGCCTGCATCATCCTGATGTCGCTCTTTGCCTTCATCGTTCTGCGCGGCCTGCTGCTTGCTTCGCGCAATGCCGATCCGTTCTGCCGTTTTGCGACAGCAGGGCTGGTGGTGCTGCTCGGGTTGCAGAGTGCGATCAACATGGCGGTCAACCTGTCGCTGATGCCGGCCAAGGGCATGACGTTGCCGTTCATTTCCTATGGCGGTTCGTCGCTGCTGGCGACGGCGCTCGGCATGGGTTTCCTGATTGCGGTAACGCGGCGGCGGCCAAAGTCCGAATTGCTTGGCGCGATGGACGAGCAGGGTATCGCAAGCAAGACCGGCAACCGGTGAGCGGAAGAACATGAGCGCATTGAAACATGACGGGCGGCCGGTGCTTGTCGCAGCCGGCGGCACCGGTGGACATCTGTTCCCGGCGCAATCGTTGAGCGTGGAGCTGCAGGCGCGCGGTTATATGGTCGATCTGGTGACGGACGAGCGGGCGCTGCGCTATGGCGGAGAATTTCCGGCTCGCGCCATGCATACCATTCCGGCAGCCACGCCGACCGGCGGCTCAATCGTATCGAAGGGAATGGCGGCGCTAACGCTGGGCTGGGGCACGCTGCGGGCGATCATGCATTTGCGGCGCCTGAAACCGTTGTGCATCGTCGGCTTTGGCGGATACCCGACCGTGCCGCCGATGCTGGCGGCCAGCATTCTCGGTATCCCTGGCATCCTGCATGAGCAGAACGCGGTGATGGGCCGAGCCAACCGGTTTCTGGCTTCGCGGGCGCAAAGAATCGCGACGGGCTTTCCCGGCGTTGGCGGCATTTCGGGCGAACTTGCCGCGCGTTGCGTCCATACCGGCAATCCGGTGCGCCCGAATGTCATCGAAGCGGCGAAGCTGCCTTATCCGGACCGTGGCGACGGCAAGTTGCATGTGCTGGTCACGGGCGGTTCGCAAGGGGCGCGGGTCATGTCGGATATCGTTCCCGGCGCCATTGCGACGTTGAGCGCCGACGAACGCAGCCGCATCGCGCTGGTGCAGCAGGCGCGCGGCGAGGATGATCTTGGCGTGCGTCTGGCCTACAAGACCATGGATTTCACCGCCGATATCGAGTCCTTCTTCGCCGATCTGCCGCAGAAAATCGCGGCAGCGCATATCGTCATTGCGCGCTCGGGCGCTTCGACCGTTTCGGAACTGGCGGTAATCGGCCGGCCATCCATCCTGGTGCCGTTTCCGTTTGCATTGGACCAGGACCAGGCGGCGAATGCGGCGCAACTCGCGGAATCGGGAGCAGCGCGGGTCATACCGCAAACTGAATTCACCACCGACAGGCTGGCGGCAGAACTGCGCGAAGCCCTTGGCGATGAAGCAGGTTTGCGCCAGCGGGCGGATGCAGCAAGGCATGCCGGCATTCCCGATGCGGCAAGCCGGCTGGCCGATCTGGTGCAGGAGACGATCGGCGGGTGAATTAACCGGCCGCATTAACAATCCCTGCCGAATCGCTACAAATCTGTGACGAAATGATCTAGTACGGGCGCGCACGTGCACGTTCGCTGCCGGGCTTTTTGCATTTTCAGGAGCGTTTTTGATGAAACTGCCGCAGGAACTGGGCGCCATCCATTTTGTCGGGATTGGCGGTATCGGCATGTCCGGCATTGCCGAGGTACTGCTGAACCAGGGATACCGGGTGCAGGGCTCCGATGCTTCTGAAAACGCCAATGTGACGCGCCTGCGCGAGCGCGGCGCGACCGTTTCCATCGGCCATGATGCGGCGAACCTGGGTAATGCGGAAGTGGTGGTCGTGTCCACTGCGATCAAGCGGGACAATGTAGAGCTTCTGGCTGCGCGCGAGCGGCGCCTGCCGGTCGTGCGGCGGGCCGAAATGCTGGCCGAACTGATGCGCCTAAAGCGCTCCATCGCGGTGGCTGGCACCCATGGCAAGACGACGACCACATCGTTGATCGCGACGCTGCTGGATGGCGCGAAGCTCGATCCGACCGTCATCAATGGCGGCATCATCAATGCCTATGGCACCAATGCGCGCATCGGCGAGGGCGAATGGATGGTGGTGGAGGCCGACGAAAGCGACGGCACTTTCCTCAAGCTGCCGGCCGACATTGCGCTGGTCACCAATATCGACGCCGAGCATCTCGATCACTTCAAGACATTCGATGCCGTGAAGGAGGCCTTCCGTTCGCTGATCGAAAACCTACCGTTCTACGGATTTGCCGTGATGTGTACCGATCATCCGACGGTGCAGGAACTGGTGGGCCGGATCGAGGACCGGCGTGTCATCACCTATGGCGAAAATCCGCAGGCCGACGTGCGGATCATGGATATCGAACTGGCCGGCGGCGTGTCGCGATTCAACGTGCTGATCCGCGACCGCAAGTCCGCCAACGCGACCTTCCTGCAAAATCTCGTGCTGCCGATGCCCGGCCATCACAATGCGATGAATGCGACGGGCGCTATCGCCATCGCTCACGAACTGGGCGTCGATGCGGAAACCATCCGCACAGCACTGGCCTCGTTCGGCGGCGTCAAGCGGCGCTTTACCCGCACCGGCGAATGGCATGGCGCGCAGATATTCGACGACTACGGGCATCATCCCGTGGAGATTGCCGCCGTTCTCAAGGCCGCGCGCGCCTCGACGAAGAAGCAGGTCATCGCCGTGGTGCAGCCGCATCGCTATACGCGGCTGCAGAGCCTGTTCAACGAATTCGCCACCTGTTTCAACGATGCCGATGCGGTGATCGTTGCGCCGGTCTATACCGCCGGCGAAGCGCCGATCGAGGGCGTCGATCGCGATGCACTCGTCTCCGCGATCAAGGCGCACGGACACCGCAACGTGATGGCGCTGGAGGGACCGGAAGATCTTGCGCCGATGGTTGCCTCGCTCGCCGGGGAGGGCGATTATGTCGTGTGCCTCGGCGCCGGCAATATCACGCAATGGGCCGCTGCCCTGCCGGGCGAACTGGCGGCGCTGAAGGCGTGAAGCAGAAAGCATGAACAGGCGATCATGAGTTTTCCCGATATCACTGCCGACCTTGCCGCCCGCATGCCCGACTTGCGCGGGCGCATGAGCGCCAACCAGCCGCTGGCGCCGCTTACCTGGTTCAAGGTCGGCGGGCCGGCGCAGATATTGTTCACGCCGGCGGATGAAGCAGACCTTGCCTATTTCCTGAAAAACCTGCCGGACGGTATTCCGGTGACGCAGATCGGGCTTGGCTCGAACCTGATCGTGCGCGATGGCGGGGTGCCGGGCGTTGTCGTGCGGCTGGGCAAGGCCTTTGCCAATGTCTCGAAGCTGGACGATCTGACGCTTGATTGCGGCGGC
>JAPOIA010000063.1 GCA_029979185.1 Alphaproteobacteria bacterium
GCTCCTTCCAAGGGTTGAGGGAGCATTATTCCCTTCAGGTCAGTCAGTTATTGTCGTCCGGCAGGGAGGGTACCGGCAGCACGGGGATCCCGTCATCCAAGAGTTCCTTTGCCTGTTTCAGGGAAGCCTGGCCGCGAATGGCCCGTTCCGGCGCTTCACCATCATGGATCTTGCGGGCTTCCTCCGCGAACTTCTCACCGACATCGACCGTATTTTCAGTGACCTTTGCATGCAATTCCCGGATGGCTTCCCGTAGTTTCTGCTGGTTTTCGTCAAGCAGCGCGACCGGGCCGGGTGCGGCCGGTGGCAGAACCTCGCCTTCCACTGGCGCTGCCGGACGCGCCCCCAGCTGCCGTATCGCTTCGGCCCGGCTTTCCTTTTTCCGCGAGGTGGAGACCGAAGGCGCCATTAAAGCCTTGGACACATTCTTCGAACCGCAGAATGGACATTCCACCAGTCCGCGGGATGCCTGCTCCTCGAACGCCTCGGAACCGGCAAACCAGCTTTCGAATTCATGCCCCTTCTTGCATACCAGAGAATACTTGATCATTGGACAAAATCGTTTCAGCTGGCCAGAAGCGGGTCGAGCTTGCCGGCCCGCTCCAGCGCGTAAAGGTCGTCGCAGCCGCCGATATGGGCATTGTCGATGAATATCTGCGGCACAGTGCGCCGGCCGTTGGCCCGCTGGGTCATGGCCGCCTGCTTCTCGCGATCACCATCGACGGGAATTTCCTCGAATGCGACATTCTTTCGTTCGAGCAAGGCCCTGGCGGCATCGCAAAACCCGCAATACATCTTCGTGTAAATGATCACCTGCGCCATATCTGGCCCCTGTTCTGGATACGGTTGTATATATGGCTGTCACAAAGCGTTTCACAAGTCCTGAACAACCCGCGCGAACACAAGCACATCCATTTGTGCCGCTCCCGCACGAAGCAGGATCCGTGCCGCGGCATTGGCCGTCGCGCCGGACGTCAAGACATCGTCGACCAGCAGCACGCGCCTTCCGGCCAGATGTTGCCGGTCGTTCGCTTTGATGCAGAAGGCGCCTTGCACATTATCGGCCCGCTGCGCCCGGCTCTTGCCGACCTGCGGCGTCGTCGGCTTCACGCGCGTGAGGAGTTGCGGCTCTCAGGTAACGCCTGAATGTGTGCCGATCGCTTGAGCCAGCAGGGCTGCCTGGTTGAAGCGCCTCTAAAAAAGGCGTCTGCGATGCAGCGGCACAGGGATCAGCATATCCGCATCTGCCAGAATTTCAGCGCCAGCGCGCGCCATCCACAGGCCCATCGGGCCTGCCAGTTCCACCCGGTCGCCATATTTGAGCCGGTGCACCAGGTCGCGCACAGGGCCGTCATCGAAACAGGCGACCGCCCGGGCCTTGCGGTAGACCGGAGGATTGGCGAACGCCTCCGGCGAAATCAGCTGCCCGCCGGTATCGAGCGAGAAGGGAACGCCCAGCCGGTCGCAATAGGGCTTTTTGATCAGCGCCATGTGGCTCCAGCATTGCGGACATAGCGCATCATGGGCCGCGGTTGCGGCGCGACAGGACAGGCATGATGGCGGATAGATCGTGTTGAGCAGGGCGTGCAGGCTGCGGTTGAACAGCGACGCAGCCTGGAAGAGGGGCTGCGGCAGGCGATCGCGTCGCGCAGGCGCGCTGTCCGGACAGGATGCCGGGCCGGCACCCTCCGGCAGCCACTGTGTCTCATCAATGGGCAGCCCCTGGCTCATGGGCTTGAGTTTAAGCTACCGCGCGGGAGCCCGCCACAAAAACCGCTTCTGCGTTCCCCGTGTGCGGCGGCGCACATCGTTAGGGTGAACGGTTCGTTACTCTCCAATCATCGAAACACGGGGGCCATCGAGCTTCCCATCTTAAGGAGAGAGAAGATGAAAAAGTTTGCTACCGCTACCGTCGCCGCCCTGTCGATCGCTGCAACGCTCGCCCTGTCCGCTGCTCCCGCCGAAGCCCGCTATGGCCGCAAGGGCGCTTTCTTTGGCGCGCTGGCCGCCGGTCTTGTAGGCGCCGCGATCGTCGGCAGCGCCGCCCGCGCCCATCACGCTCCGGTCTACAGCGATTGCTGGTCCGAGAAGCGCCCGGTCTATAACCGCTGGGGCGATTTCCGCGGCTATCGCTACATCCGCGTCTGCAACTGATCTGCAACAGCCCGAAAGCGAATGCTTCCAATAAACCCTCCCGGCCTCCAGCGGGAGGGCTTTTTGTTGTAACAGTACGAAACCGGTTTGACCGGGCCCGGAGCCATCCAGTCATGCGGCCGCCAAAAATCCAGTCTGCCAAAATCCCCGTCGCAATCGCCGTCCTGCTTCTGACGGCCGCATCGCCGGCGTCCGCTACCGTCTGGTGCGATTTCTCGGAAAACGCATCCGGTGGGATCATCGAGATCAGGGCCAAGCCGTCTGCGGACGCAAGTCTGGTCCTTCGTTCGCGGTCCAAACCGGGCGATGACGCCTAGTTGATGCTCAGTATCCCGCGCGTCGGCAAATGGTCCTATGTCGTATATTGGCGGGGCTCACGCTTCGAAAGCAATGCGGGAAAGAAAGATCACACCGACTTGACCGTCAAGCACCCGGCAGCAAAGGGCTGGGTGCATGATCGTTTCATGCCCACTGTGGGTTGCGGGTAAGCAGTCCGCTTTGACGGCGGATACGGCAACGGCGATAAGGATGCATGAACGCATCGCAATCCGTTCCGCAGATTTTCGACCGGGCGCTTCTGGCGCAGCGGTTGCGCCGCGCCCGGACATCCGGTCCGGCAACATTTCTGCTCGACCGCGTGACCGAAGATCTGCTCGACCGGCTTGCGGCGACCATGCGGCCTTTCCCGCGTGTTGCCGATCTTGCGACCCCTGAGCCTGCGCTCGCTGCTGCGCTCGCCGCCACCGATGTGTCCCGCAGCGTAACGCGGCTGGCGATGTTGGAAGACGCTGGATCGCCGGTGTGCAATACCTTGGTTGGCGATCTTGAAAACTTACCCTTCGTGCCGGAGAGCTTCGAACTCGCGGTTTCCGCGCTTGCCCTGCAATGGGTGAACGATCTGCCCGGTGCGCTGATCCAGATTCGCCGCATGCTGGCGCCCGATGGGTTGTTTCTCGCTTGCATGATCGGCGGCCAGTCGCTGCAGGAATTGCGGAGCGCCTTTGCCGAAGCGGAAGCCGATATCCGCGGCGGGGTAAGCCCGCGTGTCGCGCCGTTCGCCGATCTGCGCGATCTCGGAGCACTTCTGCAGCGGGCCGGCTTTGCCCTCCCGGTTACCGATTCCGATACGGTGACCGTGCGCTATGATTCGATGTTCGGATTGATGGCCGATCTGCGCGCCATGGGCGCGACGAACATTCTCACCCAGCGCAGCCGCCAGTTCCTGCGCCGCGATGTTTTGATGCGTGCCGCCGAAATCTACGCCCACCGTTTTGCAGATGCTGACGGGCGCCTGCGCGCGACATTTGAAATTCTCTGGCTGTCGGGATGGGCGCCACACGAGAGCCAGCAAAAGCCGTTGAAACCGGGATCGGCGCAGGTGCGCCTGTCCGATGTGTTGCCGGTAAGAAACTACGACGGAAAAGAATAGAGCCGCTCATCGAGAATGATGAACGGCTCATGCTCCTTTGTTCAGATGGGATTCGCGTCAGGCAGTCGCCCGCCGCCGTGCGCGTCCGAAACTTTTGGCCGCCGTTGCGGCAAAGTCTCCCGCCACCTCGTCGGTAAACAGTTCGGCCAGCTTCTCGGTCATTGCGCCGCCGAGTTCTTCCGCATCGACGATCGTCACCGCGCGGCGATAGTAACGCGTCACGTCATGGCCGATGCCGATGGCGATCAGTTCCACCGGCGAGCGCGTTTCGATTTCCTCGATGATGTAACGCAGATGCCGCTCAAGGTAATTGCCCGGATTGACTGACAGGGTCGAATCGTCGACCGGCGCACCGTCCGAGATCACCATCAGGATGCGCCGTTGCTCGCTGCGCGCCAGCAGGCGCTTGTGCGCCCAGTCCACGGCCTCGCCGTCGATGTTCTCCTTCAGGAGACCTTCGCGCATCATCAGCCCGAGATTGCGCCGGGCACGCCGCCACGGCGCATCCGCCGCCTTGTAGACGATATGGCGCAGATCGTTCAGCCGGCCCGGATTGGCCGGCTTGCCGGCCTGCAGCCAGGCCTCGCGGGCCTGCCCGCCCTTCCACGCGCGCGTGGTGAAGCCGAGAATTTCCACCTTCACGCCGCAACGTTCCAGCGTGCGGGCAAGAATGTCGGCGCAGGTCGCGGCAACCGTGATCGGCCGCCCGCGCATCGAGCCGGAATTGTCGATCAGCAGCGTCACGACGGTATCGCGGAAGTTGGTGTCCTTTTCCTGCTTGAACGACAGCGCCTGGAACGGATCGATGATGACGCGCGTCAGGCGCGCCGGATCGAGCATGCCTTCTTCTAGATCGAAGTCCCAGGCGCGGTTCTGCTGCGCCATGAGCTTTCGCTGCAGGCGGTTGGCGAGGCGCGCAACGACCGAAGACAGGTTGCTGAGCTGCTTATCGAGATAGGCGCGCAGGCGTTCCAGCTCTTCCGGCTCGCACAGGTCTTCTGCCTGGATGATTTCGTCGAACTTGCTGACATAGGCCTTGTAGTCGGGACCGTGGCGTCCGTCGCCGCCGTGCATTGGCGGGCGCTTGGCTTCGGACGCTTCGTCGGCATCGCCCATTTCCGCATCTTCCGGCATTTCGCCGGCCGGTGCATCCTCGGACTCCATCATGCCGTCTTCCATTTCCTCGTCGGAATCCTCCGCCGAATCCATTTCAACCGCATCGCCCGTCTGCTGCTGCTCGCCTTCGCCCTCGCTGTCTTCCGGATTGGCGTCGGGATCGGAATCGCCGTCCTCCTCGCCGCTTTCATTCGGATCGGTGGCGCCCTCGTCCATCATGTCGAGATGTTGCAACAGCTTGTGGATCGACCTGCCGAATGCTGTCTGGTTCTCGAGCGTATCGTTGAGATTTTCGAGTTCCTCGCCGCAGCGATCCTCGATGATCGGCCGCCACAGATCGACAAGCTTCTTTGCCGATTCCGGAACCGGCAGGCCGGTCACCTTCTCGCGCACGATCATCGCCACGGCATCTTCCAGCGGCGCATCGTTCTTGTCGGAGACGTCTGCAAAGGTGCCGCGCGAATAGCGGTCTTCGAGCATGGCGGAAATATTCCCCGCCACGCCCTGCATGCGTTTCGATCCAATCGATTCCACCCGCGACTGTTCGACCGCCTCGAAGACGGCACGCGCCGCCTGGCTTTGCGGCATCATCTTGCGATGAATATTCGCGTCATGGCAGGCGAGTTTCAGCGCCAGCGAATCCGCATGGCCGCGCAGGATAGCCGCCTCTGCCGGCGACATCTTGCGCGAGGGTTCAGGCAGGCGCGCCTTCGCCGCATCGCCCGATCCCATCAGGGACGGCCGGTCGGCAGCGAAGGTTACCTCCAGTTCGCGTGCGTCGGCCATTGCGCGCATGCAGCCGGCAACCACTCGCTTGAATGGTTCCTGCGGCGCCTCGGCCTTCTGTCCGGGTTTGCGATTGGATGTCATACGATCACGTCAATGCTACGTTCACGGCGCTTTCCGGCAGTTCCTTGCCAAATGCGCGCTGATAGAATTCGGCGACCAGCGGCCGTTCGAGTTCGTCGCACTTGTTGAGGAAGGTGAGGCGGAAGGCGAAACCGACGTCCTTGAAGATGTCGCTGTTCTCGGCCCAGGTGATAACCGTACGCGGGCTCATGACCGTCGACAGATCGCCAGCCATGAAGGCGTTGCGGGTCAGGTCGGCAACGCGCACCATCTTCGAGACGATATCGCGGCCTTCCTTGTCGCGGTAATGCGGTGCCTTGGCCAGAACGATGTCCACCTCATTGTCATGCGGCAGATAGTTCAGCGTCGTGACGATGGACCAGCGGTCCATCTGCGCCTGGTTGATCTGCTGCGTGCCGTGATACAGGCCCGATGTGTCGCCGAGACCGATCGTGTTCGCCGTTGCGAACAGGCGGAACGACGGGTGAGGGCGGATGACCCGGCTCTGGTCGAGCAGCGTCAGGCGTCCGGAGGATTCCAGCACGCGCTGGATAACGAACATGACGTCCGGCCGGCCGGCATCGTATTCGTCGAACACGAGAGCGATGTTGTGCTGGTAGGCCCATGGCAGAATGCCGTCGCGAAATTCGGTGACCTGCTTACCTTCCTTCAGGACGATGGCGTCCTTGCCGACCAGGTCGATACGCGACACATGGCTGTCGAGGTTGATGCGGACAGTCGGCCAGTTCAGCCGCGCAGCGACCTGTTCGATATGGGTCGATTTGCCGGTGCCGTGATAGCCCGTGACGATGACGCGCCTGTTGTATGCAAATCCCGCCAGGATCGCGAGCGTCGTCTGCGGGTCGAAGAGATAGTCCTCGTCCAGGTCCGGCACATATTCCGAACGCTCCGAATAAGCCGGTACTTCCAGATCCGAATCGATACCGAACAGTTTACGCACCTTGACCTTCTTGTCCGGCGTTCCTGCTACGTCTTTATTTTCGCTTACCATTACTCCTCCGTGCGTAAACCGGCCCGGCGCCGGGCGGATGATAGTCGTGATCCGCCGGGAATGTGTCCGAGCGACATCTCTTAAGCAAAGCCAGGCGGTATGACGACCGTGCGGGCGATTATCGCCTGGAGGTTGAAGGACCGGTCCCCACCATCGCGAACGCGGGCGCGTCCGTTAAACGAGTTTGGCGATCCGAAGTTGTTTATAGGCCTGAATGATCTCACGCAATTTTTCTTCCCGCGAGCGGTCGCCGCCGTTCGAGTCGGGATGAAGCCGTTTCACCAGTTCCTTGTAGCGCGCCCTGATTGCCTTTGCATCTGCTGATTCGTCCAGCCCCAGGGTCGCGAGCGCCTTGCGTTGCGCGATCCCGGCGCGCGATTCCGGCTGCCGTGGAGCTCTGCTACGCGCGGCGCCATCGGAAAACATCCCGAACGGGTCGCGCATCCGGTCTGCGGTGGTCTGGTCCTCGCGGAAACCGCGTGCGCCGCGTTTCACGCCCATGCTCCAGGTCGGCCGATGGCCAATGGTCGAGTCCTTTTGGTACTTGACCAGCTCATCGTCACTCATATCCTTGAAATAATTGTATGTTTGATTGTATTCCTTGACGTGTTCCATGCAGAAACAGAAGTATTCGCCTTCACGCAGCCGGCCCTTGGGCGCGCGAAACTGGCCAATCTTCTGACATTGCGGATGGTCGCAGGTCGGACCTGATTTCGGTTCCGGAGCCTGTTTCGTCGGCTTGACCCTGATCTTGTCGAAAAGTGAGGAGTTGATCGTCATCTTTGCAATCTAGCATTCCTGTCGGTCGCTGAAACCGCTTTTTTGTCTCTCCGGCCATTTATCGTGGCGGCCGCAGCATTGCTTTGCGGCCATCGCGCCGGCCCCCGCAGGATGGGTGCAGCAGCGTCCGGAAATTGGTTCTAGCGTGATTCTCTTTAACCGAAACTTCCATGCATGCTGGCAGGCGGAATTTGCTCTGCGGGCAATCCGTTGCTCCGATGTGGCCATTGTCGGCGATGCGCGCTATGTGCAGCGGGTGAATTGCGCTCGGTGAATGTTGTGAAGGAGTAAGCATGAGCGTCAGGGAAACGATCGAACGCAAGCTGACCGCGGCGCTGGCCCCGCAATCGCTGCAGGTCATAGACGATTCCGCCAAGCACGCAGGTCACCTCCTGCATCCCGGCGGTGTCGAGGACCGGGGTGAGACACACTTCACGGTGAAGGTGACGGCGCAAGCCTTTTCCGGCAAGCGGCTGGTCGAGCGCCACCGGCTGGTAAATTCAGCACTGGCGGAAGAGCTGGCCGGGCCGGTTCACGCCCTGGCGATAGAGGCGCGCGCACCCGGCGAATAGCGTTTCCCGGGTGATCGGCGCCGCTGTCACGCGTGCGCCAGCTCGTGACGCTTGCCGACCATGATTTCCTGCAGCTTTTCCAGAGCCCGCCCTTCGATCTGGCGAACGCGCTCCTTGGAAATGCCCAGCTCCTGCCCGAGCGATTCGAGCGTTTCTGCTTCTTCGGCTAGGCGGCGCGCCCGCACGATACGCAATTCGCGCGGATTGAGCCGGGTAAGGGCTTCCCGCAGCATTTTCGAGCGCCGCTCGCCATCGATATGCGATTGCACGACTTCGTCCGGTAGCGGCTGCGTATCGACGAGGAAATTTCCGCGTTCGGTTGCCGAACCATCCTCCTCGCCGCCGACCGGCGCGTTCAGTGAGGAGTCCGGCGAGGATAGACGGGCGTTCATCATTTCAACGTCGTGAACGGAGACCCCCAGCGCCATCGCTACCTCGGCGAAAGTGCTTGATTGATCGCCGTCGGGGCCGTTCCGGGATATTTTCGCACGCAAGCGCCGCAGATTGAAGAACAGGGATTTCTGGCCGGAGCTGGTTCCGCCGCGAACGATGGACCAGTTGCGCAGGATATAGTCCTGCATCGAGGCGCGGATCCACCACATGGCGTAGGTGGAGAACCGGACCTCCCGGGAAGGTTCGAATCTCGCTGCCGCTTCCAGCAGCCCGACATGACCTTCCTGCATGAGATCGGGAATCGGCAGCCCATAATGCCGGAACTTCACCGCCATCGAAATTACCAGCCGCATATGCGCCTGGGTCAGGCTGTGCAGGGCTGCTTCGTCCTTTGCTTCGCTCCACTTCTGCGCCAGCTCGCGTTCGTCGTCGCGGCTGAGATAGGGCGCGCGCATGGCGGCCTTGACGAAACTCTGGGAAACACCATCCAGCCGGTTCATGAGAAATCCTTTCGTGTTGGTCCGTCGCTTGTACGGCCAGTATGGCGGTTTGGATTGCCGTACCGCTCCGTGCGGTCAGAACGCGCAGCGGGAGCAAAGCGCTTCAGTGATCCGCATGACCGGAATGTAGGAGGCCAACTTTGGCGGCGCCAAGGCAGTGCCGCGATGAAAAAGCCTCAAAGCTGTCGCGAAGCGGTGACATTTGCGTGATCTCCCCGTGATCAGATTGGCAATGAGGCCATATGCCTGGAATAGCGGCAGTTCTGGCGCCCGGAGTGCCGGACGCGCTGACAGCCCCTACCTCCGGCCGGACCGGTCTTTCAGACCATCAACGCACATCGTGCGTTCGGGTTCCCGGCTGCGGGGGAATTATTCGATAATAGTCTTGTATTTCTGGCCGGGCTGCAGCTGGTCGCTGGAGCGCAGGCCGTTGATCAGCAGGAACACATCCAGCGCCCGTTCTGAAACCGCCATGTCGCGGGCGAGCTTGGCCGGCGTGTCGCCCGGCTTGGCCTCGACTAGGGAAATGCGAAGCGCGCGCAACTTGCGGGCTTCCGCGACGGGTATCCGCCGGAAACTGTTGAAGGCGGCCTGAATGTTTCGTTCCACTGCCGGCGACATGTTACGCGCGGCAAATATCAGGCGGTAGACGTCCGTTCCCAGCCGGATGACAGCAACGCGGAAGCGCCATCCGTTATGGGTCGCGCTTGCCAGCGCGGCAGGCAGTCCGTTGATCGTGGCTGGCTTGATCGTGTCCGGTTCGAGGCCTTCGATCCAGCCCGTCGCCATGTAGTCGGTCAGCGGCTTGGTATTGTCGACCTGCACACTGTCAAGGCGAAGCGCCTGCGAGCCGCGGCTGGCGATGCCGACAAGCGCCTGGGCGGAATTCTCCAGTACATAGCCGGGCGGTGCGGTGAAGGAAAATCCCAGCTTGGCATGGATGAACCGCCGCCGCCGCACGAAGCCTTCCGCCGGATCGTCGCCAAAATCGATACCTTCGATAGCCTCCAGATAGGCTGCGCGCTCCGTACCGCCGATTCCGGGCGCTCCGATCTGCCGGGCGGCCAGGATGGCGCGCGATATGCGGGCCGGCGTCGATGGATGGCTTGCCATAATATCCGGCTGTTCGTCGGTGTTGCGGCCGCCGAGCAGGGCAGAGCGCATCGCAACGGATCGTCCGAGCGAGCGCAGGAAGCGCGATGCGCCATAGGGATCGAAGCCGGCGCGCGACACGACCTGTACGCCTATCGCGTCCGCCTCCAGCTCCTGAGCTCGCGAGAAGCTGGCCAGGTTGAGCCGGCCGACAGCCTTGACCTCGTCGCCCTTGGACGGGCTTTGTATCTTCCTGGCGACCTCTATGCGAAGCGCCTCGGTCTTTGCCGCTTCGGCGCGCTGATGTGCGTGGCGCAGGGTCACATGGGCAATCTCATGGGCCATGACCGCAGCCAGTTCTGCCGAGTCGTTGGCAAGCGCCAGCAGGCCCCGCGTTACGAACAGGTCTCCGCTCGGCAGGGCGAAGGCATTCACCGCCGGCGAATTGAGAATCGTGACCTTGTAGACCTGGGCGGGATTGTCGCTGGCGGCCGCCAGGCGCCGCAATATGCCGTTGATCGTGCTTTCCGCCTTGGGCCAGCGATACTGCCCCCCGAACATGGTGATCAGTTTCTGGTTATGCGGCGGTATTTGCGGGCTCGCGCCGATGACGCGCGGTGCGCCGGGCGGAACCGATGGCGGATCCACCGGCAGGTCGAACTGGTTGCCGACTGTCGCGCATCCGGCAATGGTCAGGGACAGGGCGATGGCGGCAACGCGTCCGCGCATGCACGCCAGCCGTTGGCCAAGCGCCATTGCCCGCCCTGCCAGCGGCTTGATCGCTGAAAGAATTGTCTGGCCCGCCGGATTGCAAACGTCCGGACCAGGCAAGGAGGCAACTGTCATCGTGGCCTGTGAAACCCGCGCATCGGAATCGGTGATAACAACTTCTAGTGCCTGATCTGCAAAAGAGGAAATCGCATTTGGAAGATTGCAGGCAACAATTGTTAAAATTGTTTACCGCCTGCCAGCTTCCCCTTCGGTCTGTTGCTATTCGGTCTACTGCTGCCCAATCCCAGCCTGTCCCGGCCGGTTTTCGGCGAAAAGAAGCTATAAGGCCAATCAGGGCAGAATTTCGATGAAACGGGGCGATCGAAGCCGCATCCGTGGCGAGCGCTTCTTCCCGTTGCTCAGCTCGAGCAAACCGCGCACCCGGACGTGCTTGTCTTTCAGACTTTCGGGACGGATTCCGGCCTGCTCGAATGACTGGCGGGCGCGGCGAGTGAGCATCACCGACAGCGAATCGGAATACCTTGGCTGATTTTCAGAAAGGTCAGTGTTCTCCAATGATTGACTGAAATAACTGTTCCCTCTGCCATTGCCAGGCTGCCCGCCCGGTCTATGAGGGCTTTCAGGTCCGTTGCCGGGACAGGCTGGTAGCTTGCGTCGCTCCACAGGCCGAGTTTCGACTGGCGGGCGGCATTCTCCCTGCGAAAATAGTCTCTGAGGCATGCCTGCGGCGCCGTTTCCGGGTCCACTTGGGCCCACCCTGCCGCGATCAACTCGGGCCCCGCCTGTTTGCCGGTTCCCGCTCCGGATTTGCCTTGTTTGGAAGTATTTGGCTTGGAAGAGGTTGGCTTGGAAGCGCGAGGGCTGGAATTGTCCTGTCCCGATACCGGCGGAAGCCACAGCCGGGCGGCATGGCGGCCCCAGCGGTCAGCTGGTCCCGGCGCAATTTCAGCCAGAACCCTTGATCCCTTTATCTAGCCGTCGAGTGCTGCGCGAGCAATTGCGGCAAGTTCGGACTATGTGCGGGTGCCGCGCGGCGCTCGCAAGCCGCGCAAGCGCAGCATGCGGCCATCGGTCAGGGCAATATCGAGATGGATGCTTACCCCGCGGACCGCGATCTTCACAGACGATTCCGGCGCGCAGGAGCTGGGCAATCCGACTTCTACCAGCCGGCCCTGTGCCCGGGCGGGAGTGATAGCCGCCAGCGCTGTCGCAAGCGCCAGGAATGCAATGGCAGACGTTTTTGTGGAAC
>JAPOIA010000064.1 GCA_029979185.1 Alphaproteobacteria bacterium
TTCATGCACAATCGGTTGCAGCGAACCAGACCAGACCAAACCGGACGGCGCCATGTTTCCCTATCCAGTCTTGCTCTGCGACCTTGGTGGAACCAATTGCCGGTTTTCAACCGCTCGAGAACCGGGGGCAGAGCCGACGGCTCTAGGAAGCATGAAAACGACGGATCACAAGACCTTTGCGGATGCTGCGCGAGCAATCATGCAGCAGGCCAATCTCGCAGCAGGTTCGCTGATCATGTGTGCCGCCGGGCCGCTGCGTGGCCGCGCCGTTCAACTAACCAATGCAGCGTGGGACCTCGATGGCCCTGCACTGGCACAGGAACTCAAGCTGCAGCAAGGCCTGTTGCTGAACGATTTCGAGGCGCTCGCTCTGTCTTTACCCTTCATACGATCGGAATGGATGCGATCGATAGGTTCGATCAATCCTGTCGCAGGGCGGCCGATGATCGTGCTTGGTCCAGGAACCGGACTTGGAACCGCAGCGCTGGTACGCTCCGGCGAGCGCTATCTCGGTATGGAAACGGAAGCCGGGCATACGGACTTCGCTGCTGCCAGCGACGACGAATGGGCTATCTGGGCGCAGCTTCGCAGATCCCACAGGCGCATAACACCGGAAACAATTCTGTCGGGCGCCGGGCTGGTACGGCTGCAGGCGGCGCGCGAAGCGATCGGCAAGGGCATCGCCTATTCCGAGCCAGCCATCACCGGTACCGCAGCGGCGCAGATTACCGAAGCAGCGCTCGTCAATCCTGGCGGCAGCGAAGCCGATACGGTACGGTTGTTCTGGAAGCTGGTGGCGCGCTACGCCGGCGATATTGTATTGACCTATTTCGCGCAGGGTGGCGTCACACTTGCAGGGGGCATCTTGCCGCGTCTACTGGCGCTGCTGGACGAGAGGTCCTTCCGCGCCGCGTTCGAGGACAAGGCGCCGATGCGCAGCGTCGTGGAAGCCGCGCCCGTACGCCTGCTCTTGCGCGGAGACGCCGTTCACTATGGCATGGCTGGTATCGCAGCAAAGCCGGACAGCTTTGTGCTGAACTACGCTGCGCGCTGCTGGGTTTGACCGGCTAATATTCTATCTCTGTCCCGACACCTACCGAGCTGTTGCCATCGCCGGCTACCGAGCCGAGCAGTTTGATACGGCGTGAAAGCGAGCACACTTTACGCCTCCGTTTTCAGGCCTGCAGCCTCGATCCCGGCAATCGCAGCGATCTCGTCATTGTCCGCCGTATCGCCGGTGACGCCCACTGCGCCCAGCACATTGCCTTTATTATCCAGGATCAACATGCCGCCCGGAACCGGCACGTAACCACCGCCGGCAACAGACACGAGAGAGGCGGAGAACCACGGACGCTGCTGCGCCATAACCTGCAGGGCGCGGGTGGACCGGCCCATGCCAATCGCGGCGAAAGCCTTACCCATGGCGATGTCCGGCCGCATGGCGGCGCCCCGACCGTCTTCACGTTTCATCGCTTTCAGGTTGCCTCCATCATCCACGACAGCAGCGGTCAGCGGCTTCATCTTGTCGGCACGGCCTCTGGCTAGTGCGGCATCGATGATTTTCGTAGCAATTTCCAGACTGATGGACATTTAATCTTCCCGCTCAACCTTAACTATTGGCGCAGGCCGGGATGCCTCGCCATACAAAGCCTCATGAAAACTTCAAGAGAAATCTATCGCCGCATCTGGCACAGGTCTATCGCAATCGCGCCGCAACGCCGGCATGGGATGCACCAGGCCTGTCACGAAACGACGCGGAGCGGCTTGCCATCCAGCCATGCTTCCACGTTCTCGACGGTGTCTTCGTAGAAGGCGCGAAAACTCTCTTCGACCACATAACCGAGATGCGGCGTGATGACTGCATCGGATTGGGATCGGATCCAGTGATCGGGCGCCAGCGGCTCGCTCCAGTAGACATCAATACCAGCCGAGGCGATGCGCTTGCCCTGCAAGGCATCCTTCAGAGCCTGCTCGTCTACGAGCGGACCACACGACGTGTTGATGATTGTTGCGGTCGGCTTCATAAGCGCGAGATCATCCGCGCTGACGAGGCCGCGCGTGCGCTCGCTCAATATCATGTGCAGCGTGACGATATCCGCCTGCGCGAAAAGTTCCGCTTTTTCGACTCTGCGCACACCTGCGGCAACCGCTCGCTCGTCAGTAAGGTTAGGCGACCAAGCGATGACATCCATACCAAAGGCTTGTGCTATAGCAGCGACACGCTGACCGATCTTGCCGAGCCCGACGATACCGAGCGTACGGCCATTGAGACACATACCGATGGTCGATTGCCAGTGCCCTTCCCGCATACGCCTGTCTTCGAAGGCGAGATGGCGAATGGCCGCCAGCATCAGCGCGAAGGTGAGCTCCGGCGTTCCCTGCGAACCGCCCGGCCGCGGTGCGGAGCAGGAAACCACGATGCCGCGTTCACGCACCGCATCCATATCCATGGTGCGGTGCTCGTGACCGGTGATGGCCATCAACTTCAGGTTTGGTAGTTTTTCGATCAGCGCGCGCGGCATGGCGGTCCGTTCGCGCAAATGGCACAGAACATCGTAAGGCTGCAGGACTTCCGCCGCCTCATCGGGAATGCCAAGCGGCCGGTCGATAACGTCTACCTGGCAACGCTTTTGCAAGCCGCTCCAGTCAGCCATGCGCAGGGCGGCGTGATTATAGTCGTCGAGAATGGCAATGCGAGTCACGTCCGTCTCCAACAATACTTATGACTACACTATGTGAACGAAAGGCAACACCATGAGGGACGGTCAGCTCGCGTTCACCGCCTTAAGGTGATCGCCAAGAATTTTCGGCAGCTCCGGCGGCGGCACGCGGCCAAATCCGCAATAGGCTGCGAGGCCGAAATCGTCGACATACTTGCGGGCTATGGCGATGCGCTGTTCCAGCGTTTCCATGTTGTGGATCAAGCCGAGAAATACGCGCGCGCCCTGCGGCTGCAGATTGGAGAGCGGCGCATAAAAGCTGTCTTTCAGCGTGTTGACCAGCGGGATATGTACCCAGTCGACGTGCCGCCCCGAATGGGCCACGAAGGCGTTCGCCATTCCGACCGCACCGCCAATATCGGGAGGCTCGAAGCGAGGCCATCCGCCAAGGGTGCCAAAGCACATGTGGAATCCGAGAGCCACTTTGGAGGGAATATGCGGACAGATTGCCTCGATCTGGCCGACGTTGCGCTGGATTGCAGTATCAGCCGGGAATCCGGGAATATTGCCATAAGCGTCCTGCAACTCGGTGGAACAATCGAACTGGATGGCCAGATCTTCATTGGGAATTTTCGAAACGATTGTCTCAACCTCATCCCGTAGCGCCTGGGTAAAGCCGGGGATGACCTTCTCGCGATCCGCCACATTGGGGAACAGGCGCGGCGGCAGCACGGAATTGACCATCGCCATGGAAACCTGGAAGCGCAGGTCCTTCGGTAGCAGGCCTTTTTCGCGCAATGTCTTGAACACGAAATAAGAATTGATGGCTTCATGGGCGTAGCCCAGCCGCCAGCCGCGCTCGCCGAACAATATCTGATCGACGCCATCCCTGACCTTGAACATCCAGGAATCGCGGGCATTACGCGGGAAGATGTGTTCACGGTCTTCCTCATCCTTTGCCGGCTGCTGCACGACTTCGAGGTCGGGATGTAGCGCTAGCACCTGATAGTGCACGCGGGAAATCCAGTGGCGGCGCGGGCCTACCTCGCCATCGGGCATGGCCGGCAGGAACTTGCCGAGCTTGGCGCCGAATGTCTGGAACACATCCTGCACGGTATCCATCGGGACACTGCCGACGAGGAGAAGATCTTTAATCATCTATTTTCCTTTTGTTTTCCCGGAAATAGCATAGCAATTTATCCGAGATCTCGTTCTTGTGGCGACGGGTCCCGGCTCTACGCTACGCTATGGCCGGGATGGCAAATGCTTCAGTGCGCTCCCCGGATGATATCGGACGCCTTGTCTGCGATCATGATGACGGCAGCGTTCAGATGCGCCGACACGAGATCCGGCATGATGGACGCATCCACCACCCGCAGATTGTCGATACCGCGCACGCGGCATTGCGAGTCGACCACGCAGGTATCGTCCGACCCCATCTTGCAAGTCGAGGCCGGGTGATGCGCTGTCAGCGCCATGCGGCGGATATAGGCATCGATCTCGTCGTCAGTTTTGTAATTCGTACCGGGCGATACTTCCTTCTCACGGTATGGCGCCATCGCGGCCGATTCCCCAACCTCGCGGGCGCGGCGGAAGCCTTCACGCAGTTTCGGCAGGTCACGCGGATCATCGAAGAAGTTGAAGATGATGCGCGGGTGATCCTGCGAGTCTTTCGAACGCAGCAGGATTTCGCCGCGGCTGTAGGGATGCAGCAGGGTTGGTCTTATACCATAGCCATCCTTGTACGGACTGACGATACCGGGGAACCACAGGCGCGTTGCCGGCGGAACCGCGTGGAACATGAACTCGATATCCGGCACCTCGAGTGACGGATCGGTCTTGATGAAGGCATGCAGACCGCCGGGCACGACCGTTCCCGGTCCCTGTCCGAGAAAATATGCCCGCAACATACTCACCGCCATCCGGTCGAAACGCATTTCGCGGTGGAAGGTTCCAGGCTCCTTGCGGGCATAGGTGATCCAGATGCCGAGATGATCCTGCAGATGCTTTCCCACCGGCAGGTCGGCAATGCAGTCTATTCCCATTTCACGCAGATGGTCCGCGGGGCCGATGCCCGACAGCATCAGCACCTGCGGCGAGTTGAAAGCACCGGCGCAGATAATCGTCTCGCGCGTTGCATTGGCTGTATGGGTCTGGCTGTCCTTGACATATTCGATGCCCTTCGCCGTGGTACCGCTCATGATGATGCGGTTGGTGTGGGCGCCTGTGATGACAGTCAGGTTCGACCGGTTCTTCGCCGGGCGCAGGAAGGCGCGGGCTGTCGATGAGCGGCGGCCGTCGCGGATCGTATATTGCCCGGTACCGAAGCCCTCCTGTTCGCCGGCATTGTAGTCATCGTTGAGCGGATAGCCCTGCTCATGACCCGCCTCCTTCCAGGCCGGGAACAGCGGATCGGGCGTCTTAGCGAACTGGGTGCCGAGCGGCCCGTGCGAACCACGGTACTGGCTCTCGCCCCCCTCGAACGTCTCGCAACGGCGGAAATAGGGTAGCACGTCTTTGTACGACCAGCCTTTTGCGCCCATTTTCTCCCAGCGGTTGAAATCGTTCGGGTGGCCGCGGGTATAGGCCATGACATTGATGGCGGAGGAGCCGCCCAGCACCTTGCCGCGCATGGCTTCCAGCCGCCGGTTGTCGAGGTTGGGCACCGGCTCGGTCTCGTAGCCCCAGTCGTGCATCTGGTACTGGTGCATCTTGCCCATGCCGAGCGGAATATGGATCAGCGGATTGGTGTCGCGGCCGCCCGCCTCCAGCAGCAGGACGCTGGCCGAGCCGTCCTCCGAAAGCCGGTTGGCCAGCACGCAGCCGGCCGATCCGGCTCCCACGATCACATAGTCGAACGACATATCCGCCATCGAGCGCGTTTCCTCTCCCCTGATTTTCTCCGGCCCGATTGAAGCCTCTCGCGACAGCTTGCGCAAGAGCCCCGCCGGGAAAATGCTCTGCCCAAGAAATTTTGATGCATGACAGGCGAGGACCTGCCCCCTTCCCCAGCTGCCCATCCTGCGGCATAAGGGAAGCAACCTGCGAACTTCGAGGAAACCACCATGGCCGACGATACATCCCGCCCCAACTACCGCCCGATCCAGGACCTGCGCGAATGGCTGCAGAAGGCCGAGGACATCGGCGAAATGGTCACGGTGGACCAGCAGGTAGACATCGAGGAAGAGATGAGCGCCATCGGCTATCTCGTCGCCAAGCAGAAACCATCGCCGACGGTTCTGTTCACCAATCCGAAGAGCACCGGCGACAATGCGCTGGGT
This sequence comes from Alphaproteobacteria bacterium, assembly GCA_029979185.1. GTDB lineage: Bacteria > Pseudomonadota > Alphaproteobacteria > Rhizobiales > Beijerinckiaceae > Terripilifer. The sequence continues at coordinate 5,942 of JAPOIA010000064.1, forward strand.
ATCAAGCATCTGTGGAACGTCTATGGCCCGAGCGTGCGGCGCATCGCCATGTCGCTGGAGGAAGACCCCGATACCCCGACGGTCGAACTCATCCGCCGCACCAAGGACAAGATGAAGAAGCGCACGCCGCCGGAGGAAGTGCCCGCTTCCGCCTGCGCCGCTTTTGAGAACACGATCACCGGCGACGACATCGACCTGACGAAACTGCCGATCCCGCGCCACTGGCCGCTCGACGGCGGCAATTATGCCGGCACCTGCGACGCGGTCATTACCCGCGACCCGGCCACCGGGTATTTGAATGTCGGCACCTACCGGATGATGATCCAGGATCGCAACCACGCGGGCCTTTACCTTTCTCCAGGCAAGGACGCGCGCCTGCACATCACCCGCGCCTGGGAAAAGGGCGAATCCGTCCCGGTCATCGGCTGTTGGGGCATCGACCCGCTGTTCATGCTCGTCGGCAGCCAGGGCTTCCCGAAGACGATTTCCGAGTATGAATATGCCGGCGGCATCAAGGGCGAGCCGATCAAGGTGGTGAAGGCCCAGCACAGTGACCTTCTGTTCCCGGCCAGCGCCGAATTCGTCGTCGAAGGCGTCATCCGCCCGCAATCCATGGCGCCGGAAGGCCCGTTCGGCGAATTCACCGGCTATTACGGCAAGCCGGAAGCGGCAGCGCCGCTGGTGGAAATCCTCGCCATTCATCACCGCACCAATCCGGTGCTGACCAATGCGCTGATGGCCGATTACCCGAGCTGCGAGCAGAGCGGCTTCTTCTCGATCCTGCGCGGCGCGAAGATCTGGGACGATCTCGACAAGCTGGGCGTACCGGGAATTACCGGCGTCTACTCGCATCCCGCTGTTGCCGGCGGCTTCGGCATGACCATCGTGGCGCTGAAGCAACAATATGCCGGCCATGCCTCACAGGTGCTGACCTTGGCCGCGCAGGTGCCGGGCGGGGCCTACTACACCAAGTTCATCATCGCGGTGGACGACGATATCGACCCCTCCGACATGGACCAGGTACTGTGGGCGATGGGCGGGCGCTGTGCGCCGGTCAACGATGTCGATATCCTGCGCGATACATGGTCGACCGGCCTCGACCCCAGTCTCAACCCGCCGGAAATCCGCCCCTATGGCTCGAAGATGCTGATCAACTCCTGCATCCCGCACCGCTACCTGCCGACCTTCTCCAAGCGCACCAAGCTGCGCAAGTCGATCTACGATCAGGTAGCAGAACGCTGGAGCGACCTCGGCCTGCCGGGCGCCGCCCCCAACATCCTGGCTTTCGAGCCGGAAGGCGGCGAGCAGTCGATGGCCAACGTCTATCATGACGAAAAAGCCATGCGCGACGCGCACGACATCGCAAAAGAGAAGAAATAGGGGTTGCTCAGTCATCCCGGGCGCCAAAGGCGATCCGGGGCCTCTCTTTGCATTCTGCTTCCCTTTGGCTGAGCCGACGAAGATGGTGGCATCTTATCCTTCTCCCCGTTTATGGGGAGAAGGTGCCCGAAGGGCGGATAAGGGGCTTGCGGCAGCAAGCGCCGCTACTTGTTTCCTTGGAAAAGTCCGCAGCCGCTTATCCGTCACGCTGCGCGCGGCACATTCTCCACCCCGGTCGCTACTCAAACAACCTATTCCACAATCTGATTGACGATGACCTTGAACGTGCGGCGGCCAAGCGCTTCAGCCGTCTTGCGGCTTGGCGCAACATTGCGGATTACGAGGCGCGCGCCGCGCTGCCACAACACCTAGGTTGCGGAATATGTCGCACGGGAAATTTGCACGCTTGTTACGAAACCCACCGCTCTGCGCAGATTGACGGCAGCTCCGCTGAAACATTTTGTGCCATTAATACTGGCGTTGCGCTTGCAGACATTGAACATCGACTTCGCTATCGTGATGCCGGCGCGAACGCGCGCTTCGGTGCCGTCGCCGACGTGCGACAATTGAACATCAATGGCCGTGAAGCCGGGACACTTGGGGCAGGACATGACGATACGGTTCGCTGTCTTGCGCACCAGCCAGCCGTCGCGGCTCATAGGATGTAGCATCCACGGTCTGCAAGTCAGTGATGCGGAAATCTGCGAATAATGGTGAGTGTGCTCCTGCGCAAAGCAAGAACACGGCGGCGAGCAGCGGTAATGCCAGTTTTTCGGAAATTTTCATTTACAGTCTCTCTTGGTTCCAAAATAAGAAGCTTTCCTATCAAGGAAGCTTGGCCAAAATCCGGCATGCAGAAACTTCCTGCAGATACGCTAAACACTTGCTGCTTGCCAGCCATGCCCGCCAATGAGACAATTGTACAGGCCTCCGGTGAGGCCGCGGGAGGCCGCCATGCTGGATCAGGTTGTGCAGACAGAATCCAACCTTCTCACCGTTCATAATCCTGTCGGTTATCCGCCGAAGATAACCGGCAAGGCGCCTGCGCCGCGGCCCGATACCTTGTCGGGCAAGACTGTCTTTCTGGTCGATTGCCGCTTCGACGATTCCATTGATCTCCTGAAACAGGTCGAGGCCTGGTTTGCTGAACACATGCCCGGTGTGACGACGCAGCTTGTGTCGCTGGCGAGCACATACAAGAACGACGATCCGGAACTGTGGAAGCGCATCAAGGCGGCTGGCGGCCTCGCAATCCTCGGCGTCGGCCATTGCTCAACCTGCGCGCCTGCCGTCACCACCCATGCGATCACGCTGGAGACGGAATACGGCGTGCCGACGGTTGCGCTGCACACCGACAAGTTCACCCGCGTCGTCGCCTCCACCGCGCGCGCAAAGGGCCTGCCGCAGGTTCCGTTCGTGTTTGTGCCGCAACCGGTGATGGGCAAGACGCCGATCGAACTGCGCGCCTATGTCGACGGAGCCGATTGCGTTACAGGCGTACCTGTCATGCAGATGGTGATCGAGGGGCTGACGCAGCCACGCGAAGCCAGTGCCGGAGATATCGCCTATGGCGAGACGCCGCGCTTTGTCGAGCCTGCGACGGAAGCTCAATTACACGAAACATTTCGCGCCACCTGGTGGAGCGACCAGCTGCCGGTCATCCTGCCGACTATCGAGCGCGTCGAGGAAATGCTCGCCGCCACAAGCCGCAAACCGAACGAAGTGGTCGGACAGATGCAGCCGACACTGAACCGCGGCCGCTGGTCCTATACGGTGGAAAAAGTCGCGGTGAATGCGGTGATGGCGGGCGCGAAGCCGGAGTATTTTCCGGTGATCCTCGCCATCGCTTCGGCCGGCGTTTCGGCACGCGGCTCGACATCGAGTTCGGCCTCGCCGATGGTCGTCGTCAACGGGCCGGTGCGGCACGAAATCGGCATGAACTGCGGCATCGGCGCGATGGGCCCCTACAACCACGCCAATGCCACGATCGGCCGAGCCTATGGCTTCCTGTCGCAGAACGGACAGGGCGGCTCGGTGCCGGGCGATACGTTCATGGGCTCCATCGGCAACGGCTATACCTACAACAACCTGACCTTTGCCGAAAACGAGGAACGCTCGCCGTGGGATCCGCTGCATGTGCAGAAGGGATTCAAGGCGGAGGATTCGACCGCCTCGATTTTCTACGGCTGCCGTTCCACTACGTTCAATCTCGGTTTGCGCGAGAAATACTGGCGTGAGCATGTGCGCGACATGCTGCTTGGAACCGATGCGCTGACGCCGCCGGTGCTGGTGCTCGATCCGATCACGGCGCAGCAGTTCGTCGACCGCGGCGGCTTTGCGAAAAAGCGCGAGCTGATCGAGTGGCTGGCGCAGACGGCGACCATGCCAGCGGGACGCTACTGGGATCTGCAACTGATCCAGAACTACGTCTATCCGCGCGCAACCTTTGGCGAGGAGCCACTCGCCTCGAAGCTGAATGTGCCGGAAGACCGGGAAATCGAAATCTGGGAGGCGGACGACATTCATGTCGTCGTTACCGGCGGCGAGACAAACGGCTACTGGCAGATGATGGGCGCGCATCATCGCGCCACGGTCAGCATCGACGAATGGCGGTGAAACATATGCAGGTTGATGCCTATATTTTCGATGTCTTCGGCACACTGGTCGACTGGCGCAAGGGCGTGGCCGATGAGGCGGCGCTCATGTTTCGCGACAAGAGTATTGGCGTGGATGCCGTGGACTTCGCCGTTGCATGGCGCAAGAAATATCATCCAGCGATGCAGCGCATCCGCTCCGGCGAGCGTAGCTATGTGCAACTCGATGTGCTGCATCTGGAGAATCTCGAGGAGACGCTGGAGGAGTTCGGCATCGCCGAGCGATTCAGCGCGGACGACAAACAAGCGCTCAATCATGCATGGGAAAAGCTGCCGCCCTGGCCCGACACCATGCCCGGTCTCACGGAATTAAAGAAGCATGCTATCATCGCTCCCTGTTCCAACGGATCGATTGCGTTGATGGCGCGGCTGGCGAAGTTTGCCGGCCTGCCGTGGGACGCCATCGTAGGGGCGGACATTGCGCACAACTACAAGCCGGAGCGAGAAACCTATCTGGCGTCCTGCGCAGCCCTGCGATTGCCGCCGGAACGCGTGATGATGGTTGCTGCGCATAACAACGACCTTGTGGCCGCGCGGGCAGCGGGTCTGCGCACCGGCTTCTTTCCGCGCCCGGGCGAGCATGGCCCGAACCAGTCCACCGATCTGAAAGCCGATACGCATTGGGACGTGGTCTGCCGGGATGTAGCACAACTGGCCGAGATCGTCGCGATTGCCGACAGGATTTGACGCCCCGCCTTGCGCTCCCGGATTGGCCGTAGCGTTTTCGAGCGAAGTGGTAACCGGTTCGCGTGAAGAAAACACCTCAAGATAGGCACCTGGATTACTTCACCGTTTCACGAAAACAGTGAAATGATCCAGCGGCGCCCGGAATGCCAGCATCATGCTTAAAGCTTCAAAATCCGCTTGGCGTTGCCGCCGAGGAGATTGTTGAGGTCGTTCGGATTCATCTGCAGGGTTTCCAGCCATTTCGAGCCGCGGTCGAATTCGACATAAGGCCAGTCGACGGAATACATGATGCGGTCGATACCCAGTTCCTGCTGCGTGCACAGCAGCGCCGGCGTTGAGAAGAAGCCGCTGGTCGTGACGTAGAAGTTATTGCAGAAGGTCTGGCGGAAATTCACCGGCTCTCCACCAGGGCGCGAGAAACTCTCGTTAATCCGGTCGAGCAGGAAGGGAATGCCTTCGCCAAGGTGGCCGACGATGATCTTGAGATTTGGATATTCGCGGAACACCCCGGACAGGATCATACGCACCACAGCGGTTGCCGTTTCCACGGTAAAGCCCCAACCGGCGCTCAGGATCGAAGGATAGTCCTTAACGTAGTCCTTGTAATAGGCATCGATAACGGCCTCCATGGGATGGGCCGGATGCATGTAGACCGGCACGTCCAGCGTCTGCGCCCGCTCGAAGATCGGCCAGAACTTCTTGTTATCCATGAACAGGCCGCCTGATGGCCCGTGCACCATCGTACCCTTGAAGCCGAGGTCCTTGACGCAACGTTCCAGTTCGTCGGCGGCCTTGTCCGGGAAGTTGCTGGCCAGCGCGGCGAAGCCTGCGAAACGCTTCGGATGACGGGCGCACAGTTCAGCGAGGCGATCGTTGACACCCTTCACAAGATCGGTCGCGTCGTCGCCCATCAGCCGTTGTCCGGATGGCGCTGCATGGGAGAAGACGTGCATGTCGACACCGGCCTCATCCATCAGCTCGAGGCGCTTGTTCTCATGGTCGTACATTTTCTCGATGGTCTGCGGGCCGCCGCCACCGCCAGTGAAATGCGCTGCTAGTTCCTTGTCGTAATAGT
>JAPOIA010000065.1 GCA_029979185.1 Alphaproteobacteria bacterium
GCAGAGTCTCACTAGCGACTAGCGCTACAAACATCAGTACGGCGGCAACTGAAGAGTGCAATGTAAGTGCCAGAATTGCACCAATCAGAAACGTAGCTATGAAATCACGCTCAAGTATTATGGTAAAATCCTGAAGGAAGCTGCTGGCAGGTTGCGGCTGGTGCAGTCGTTTTGCGAGACGCTGCCGGTACCCGGAAATGATACAGGCGTTGCAGGGCGGAACGGGCCGGGGCAATTAATTTGAATCCGTTAACTTCATATTAACGATTCCAATTTATTAAATTAAGCATCCTGAATTTCGGGATTTGAGTGGCTCCTGTCCACTCGTTTGACGCCTCCCTGTTACCAACTTTTTCAGAGCCGCTTTTGCGGCTCTTTTTTTGTTTCGCGCGTCCGATGGCGCAGCGTGTACTATACCATTGCTCCGGTCGCATTAACCTTACCGAAAGTTTAACGCTGCCTTTTTCCCGATTGGCGCTAATATTGCGACTGACGGGCCACAGGGGTGCAGATGTGCTTTTTTGGGACGCCCCTGTGAGGGAGTAGTGTTATGAGTTCAAACGTCACCTGTATCCAGGGTAAGTCGGATACCGTTTCTTTCGGCCTGAAGCTGGCATCTTCCGACTCCTTCAAGAGCCTTTTCAAAGAGGGCATGGGTCTGGTCGAAGAGGCCGCTTCCTATCTCGATGGCGATGGACGGGTGGAATCGCGGCTGCTGCAACGTGCCGACGCTCTCGCCTACGCTTCCGAAAGCATGCGCCTCACCACCCGCCTGATGCAACTCGCTTCCTGGCTCCTTCTGCAACGTGCCGTCAATGAAGGGGAAATGAGCCAGACGCAGGCTGCTGCCGAAAAGCACAAGGTAAAGCTGGTCCGTCAGGAACGCTCCTCCGCTCCGGAAGCTTTCGAACGTCTTCCCGAGCGTTTGCAGAGCCTTGTCCAGCGCTCGCTGCGCATGCAGGACCGGATCATCCACCTCGACACGCTGCTCTATTCGCAGTCCAAGGAAGCGATGGCCGAGCGCCCGCCGGCAATCAGCCAACAGCTTCTTCTGATCGAACAGGCCTTCAGCCGCGCTGGATAAGCGCAGCCGTCGCGTATTCCGCGAGATTTTTTGCCTATCCTTGCTTCAGACAAACGAAAAACGCCGGACCCAGGGTCCGGCGTTTTTTGTGTAGTTCAACGCTGGCTGGCTTATTTTTTGCGGGCGCCGATGTTGCCGAAGCGCGAGTTGAAGCGAGACAGGCGGCCGCCGCGGTCGGTCAGCTGGGCAGAGCCACCGGTCCAGGCCGGATGGGTCTTGGGATCGATATCGAGGTTCATGGTATCACCCTCGTTGCCCCAGGTGGAGCGGGTGAGGAATTCGGTCCCGTCGGTCATGACGACCTTGATCGTGTGGTAATTCGGATGGATATCGGCTTTCATGGCAGCTTCCCGAGAAAAAGTGGTTTCCTGTAAGAAATCGACCACGGGGCAGAAGGCTGCGGCGGCCGGTTCAAACACAGAGCGTCCGGCCCGAAACGTGGTTTCAGGCCAGACCGTTGGCGCTCGTATACAGGAGGCGGGCCTGTGAAACAAGTACCGTGCGGCGATCGTGGTTTCCAGCCTTAGGCCGGCGTGCCCGGCAAACCGTCTGGTTGCCGCGGCCAAGGGTTGCAGGGCTTTGCAGGGTGTTCCAGCGGCGGCGGAAACAGCGTAGAAGGCTCTCGTGAACGATCAGAAGGCTTTCATGGACGATCAAGCGATACAGCAGGACAGGGCAGCGCCGAAGAAGCCGCCGCGAGGGGCCGGGCCCGCCGGAGAAACCCGTGCGGAGCGCGCGCCCCTGAGGGCACTCAAGCCGCTGCTTCCTTACGGCGCCCGTTATCGAGGCCGGGTTGCGCTTGCGCTGTTTGCGCTGATTATCGCCTCCGTGGCCACACTGACGGTCCCGGTGGCCGTTCGTGGCATGATCGATCACGGCTTCTCTGCCGATGGCGCTGGCCTGATCGACCGGTATTTCGGCATCATGATCGCGGTGGTTGCGGTGCTCGCCCTTGCATCAGCGGCCCGCTACTTCCTGGTGATTACTCTCGGCGAACGGGTGGTTGCGGATCTTCGCAAGGATGTGTTCGCGCATCTGTCGCGGCTGGATGCCGAGTTCTACGATACGGCAAGGACCGGAGAACTGGTATCGCGGCTGACCGCCGATACGACGCAGATCAAGTCGGCCTTCGGCTCCTCGGCGTCCGTTGCCCTGCGCAATCTGTTCATGTTTACCGGCGCCATTGCGATGATGGTCTATACGAGCCCGAAGCTGTCCGGACTGGTGCTGGTCGCGATTCCGCTGATTGTTCTCCCGCTTGTGGCTGCCGGGCGCGGCGTGCGCGAGCGGTCGCGAAGGGCGCAGGAAACGCTGGCGGAAGCGTCCGCCTATGCAGCGGAAAACCTGTCTTCGGTGCGCACCATGCAGGCCTTCAACGCCGGCGCTTCGACGCGGGCGCGCTTTGCACAGGCGGTGGAAGCGGCCTTTGAGGCTGCCCGGGCCACAACCGCGATGCGCGCCGTCGTCACCATGATCGCCATCTTCCTGGCCTTCTCAAGCGTTGTGGGGGTTCTGTGGCTCGGCGCGCAGGATGTGCTCGCCGGCCGGATGACGGGCGGCCTCTTGTCGCAATTCGTTCTCTACGCAGTTTTTGGCGCCAGTTCGCTGGGGCAGTTGTCGGAAGTCTGGAACGAGATCTCCCATGCTGCCGGCGCGGCCGCGCGAATTGCGGAAATCCTTGGCGTGAAACCGAAAATTGCCGCTCCGGCCAATCCGCAGTCATTTCCCGAACCGCCGCGTGGGGAAATCGCCTTTGAAGCGGTGCAGTTCGCCTATCCCACCCGGCCCGATGTGGCCGTCGTCGACGAACTGACATTCAGCGTGCGGCCGGGTGAAACGGTCGCCATTGTCGGTCCTTCTGGCGCCGGCAAGTCGACGATCTTCCAGCTGCTGACGCGATTCTACGATCCGGCTGCGGGTGCTATCCGGCTGGATGGCGTGGATATCAGTCAGACTGCGCCGGACGATTTGCGCGCCCTGCTGTCGCTGGTGCCGCAGGAACCGGCGATATTCGGCACAAGCATTGCCGAAAACATCCGCTACGGACGGATGGATGCCTCCGACCCGGAAGTCGCAGATGCAGCGCGCCGGTCCCAGGCCGCCCAGTTCATCGTCGGCCTGCCGGACCAATACGAAACCCGCGTCGGTGAACGTGGTGTAACTCTTTCAGGCGGACAGAAGCAGCGGCTTGCCATTGCCCGTGCCATTTTGAAGGATGCTCCCGTCCTGTTGCTGGATGAAGCGACTTCGGCGCTCGATGCGGAAAACGAGACGCTGGTGCAGAAGGCGCTGGAAGAACTGATGGGCACCCGCACGACAATCGTCATCGCGCACCGGCTGGCGACTGTTCTGAAGGCGGACCGGATTCTTGTCATGGATCAGGGGCGGATTGTGGAGGAGGGAACCCACGCCTCTCTCACTGCAGCGGGCGGTCTTTATGCCCGGCTGGCACGGTTGCAGTTCAACATGGAAGCAGCGCAGCAGTAATCGCTGGCGTTACCGTTCCAGCGTGACAGGCCGCGGGCCTACACCTTCTGGAACAGGCACATTCGTGCTGCCATAGTTGGCGTTCAGGATCATGTTCGGCCCGCCGGTCAGCACAACAGAGTCGGCGATGACCACTGTATAGGCCGATTGGTCGGCGACGCGGGCATTGCTGCCGATCGCCAATACGCCGCGTGGCAGATAGATCGTTCCCAGCAGATTGCGTGCGTCGTCGCTCTGCACCTGGTACTGGGCGCCGGCTGCATTGTTGCGATCCTCGAAGACCAGCAGCCCAGCCAGCGGGCCGGTAATTGGCGCTTTCAGGTTGATGGTATTCGCGCCTGGCGCAAAGTTCAGCCTGGCGTTGGTACCGGTGAGGAAAAATCCTGCCTCGTTTGCGGTCAGCGAGGAATCGCCATCCACCGTCAGAGGGCCGTCCTTTATGATGAAGACGCCCGGGTTGGCAATGACCTTGGCGCCGCCGGTTATATGCAGGCCGCCGCAGTAGACGCCGGGATTGAGCGTTTGCGTGCCACCGGAAATCACCCGACCGGTTTCGTTGCAGGCACCGAACGAGGGCATCGGGCGCGAGGCCAGTGGATCGCCGATTGGCGGGCAGTCCGTTGTTGGCGGTGGCGTCAGCCCGGCTGTATTGCCGACAGCGCCGCCGGCCGAGCAAATCAGTTTGGCCGTGATGCGGGCCTGTCCCTTGGCAATGATGCTGTTGGCCGCAGTCGAGTCCGAATAAAGACCGCATTCGGTGCCAGTCAGCAATGCTGTCTGCTGCGCTTCGAGCGACTTGATCGCTGACCTGTTCAGGGCGAGCAGGCAAACTGCAGCGCTGCCGGAGAGACGGGCCGTCGCCCTGGCGCGGATGGTCACCAGTTCAGGGGCGATCAGTTTACCGACAAGGCTGGGAACCACCTGTGTCATGGTTACTTTAACGGCCTTGCCGTCGTCGATGGTCTGGGCATCCGTAATTGTGCTGGCGGCAAGGGCCGATCCGGCAAGCGAAGCTTGCGCGATATTCTGTGCTATCGCGTTGATGGTTTGAGTCCCGCCGTTGCCGGTGCGCAGTTCCTTGGCGCTCGCAATAGCCGTAGAATCGGCGACATTCTGCAGATTGGAGCGATGCGAGTTCAGGTTTGTCATGTCGATCGCCACTCCGGCAACGATCATCAGGACCGGAATGCCCAGAGCAGCATTCAGCGCGATGGAAGCCTGCCCGTCAGAGGAAAAGCGAACGGCAATTTTTGCAATTTGAAATATTGCGGTGCGCAGCAACATGCGAAGTCTGACCCTCAAACAAACCGGCTCAACGCGAAACCGCCGGCACAAGGCGGCTTTTCGCGACGTACCGCAGGGTCTCTGACAAAGATTAACAGTGAACTATGGCGAGGCGTATTTCATGTGAATGCGGCATTGACCTGAAACTATCCTGAATCACGGATTAAAAAACCATCTTTTAATCCGCTTGTTACGGCGTTCAGAGGAACGGCTGGACCGAGGGGCAATCCGGGTAGCCAAAGGAGTTTCCGGCCTTCCATGCGGCAGACACGTTCCCGTAGGCCGGGATCCCGCCGGCATCTTTCAGGAGGCGGGCCAAGTGCAGCAAATTCCCGCTCATGAAAGTTGTGTTGCGGCAGGTGAAGTCGTTGTCGAGCCCAGCGCCGTCGTCGCCATAGGACGGTCCCGGTCGCGCTTCGCCGATCCATCCGCAGTCGGCCTGCGGTGGTATCGTGTAACCGATGTGCTGCATGGCGAAGTGGATGGTCATCGCGCGTGCTTGATGCCGTCCTTGTTGCCGGTGACGATGCAGCCGCCCGTTTTGCCATAGAACACATACTGACCGTCCGCATTGGTTTCTGCGCTGTGGGCATACAACCGTTCGATCACGACACGGCACAGCGAGGATTCCTCGCCCAGCCAAAGCGGCGTGCCAACGACCAGAATGTCTGCCTTGCGCACCTTAGGCCAGTTCTCGTCTGGCCAGTCGTCGCGGCCAATGCCTTCCTTGCGCATGTCGGGCTGGATGCCGAATGCAATGCGATGGTCGGCGGCCCGCAGATAATCTGTTCCGGCCCTGCGCCACGCATGATTGCCATGCTCTTGCGCATCAGCCGCTCGGTATGCGAGGGCCCAGTGCGGAATTCTTCAGGGTTGTATTGATAAACAGGGCCTGCAGGTCGTCATAGCGATGTGGCGGTTTGGCTTGCTGTGATTGGCAGGTCATTCCGCTTTCCGTTCGCGTTCGGCAATTCGGGAATAAATGTTTGCAGCTTGCGTGGGTTCCCGGCGATTGCGGTCCCGGTCAGGGACGTCACGCAACGATGGACTTCAGGAAATAGCCGACGGCATAGGCCAGCGCCGCTGCAGTCAGGCCGATGGCCAGGGTCTTTATGCCGGAAACGTACCAGCTTTCGAACGACCATTTGCTTTTGGCCGAACCGATGGCGAAGAAGACGACCGCGCTCATCGCCGTCGCCAGCGTCAGGCTGGCGGAATATCCGGCCAGATAGGGCAGGAGGGGAACAAGTCCGCACAGGACGAAGGCAACGAATGTGTAAATTCCGGCAACAAGCGGCGAGTGGCGCGATTCCATCACGCCATGTTCTTCCAGCAGCATGGTTTCCACCCACATAGTCCGCGATGCGGTGATGGTCTCGACGACCGAATCCAGGGTTTCCCCCTCAAATCCCTTGGCGGCGAAAATCTGGCGGATTTCCTCGCGTTCGCCTTCAGGAGTCATGTCTATGTGGCGCTCTTCCATGCGGCGAAGACGTTCAATGTTATCGGCTTCGGCCCTTGCGCCGCTATAGTTGGCAGCGGCCATCGAAAAACCGTCGGCCAGCAGGTTGGCTGCTCCCAGTATGATGACGACGCGAGCCGGCAGGTCTGCCCCGATGGCGCCTGCGACCACGGCAAACGTTGTCACGGTTCCGTCGATGCCGCCATAGACCCAGTCCCGCAGATAGAGCAGTTTCGTCCCGCCGTTGAGGCGCTCCTCGATTTCCGGCGGAGTGTGGCCATGTTCTAGCGCCGGTTGTTGCGGATGGCCGGTCTTAGCCTTCAGGGGCATGGGTGTTTCACACGTCCTGCAGTCATGAATATTGCGGAGGCTGTTCCGCTTCCAGAGTGGTGCGCCACATCAGCCGCACCTGGTCGGCGGGAAAATCGCGCCGGGCGTGAATGGAGGATCGGTTGTCCCACATCAGCACGTCGCCCTTTTGCCACACGTGCTCATAGGTGAATTCGTCGCGTTCGATGAAATCGAACACCTCTTCCAGCAGGCGCTCGCTTTCCGCTTCATCCATGCCGACGATGGACTGTGTCATCAGCCGATCTACATAGAGTGCTTTTCTGCCATTGTCCGGATGAACAACGACAGCAGGATGGATCGCTTCGGCGCGCCGGGCCAGGCCCTCGGGGTCGCCCTTGAAGCGGCTGCCATAGTTGAAGGCGTTGAGCGCCATGCGGCCTTCCAGCCTTTCCTTCAGATGCCGCGGCAGGGCGTCCCAGGCGGCTAACAGGTTGGAGAAACAGGTATTGCCGCCATGATCCGGTATCTGCAGGGAATAGAGCATTGTCGCCTTGTGCGGTAGCCTGGCGTGGATCATGTCGTGGTGGAACCACATTTCGCCGTCCGGCAGCGCGCCGATCGGCTTGCCGTCCTCGCGAATGTTGGTGATCAGCATGATCTGCGGCGGTACTTTTTTCTGCGTTTCGGAGCGCAGGTCCGCCGGCCGGGCGTATTCGGCGACAGCGCCGAAGTTGGCGCTTGCCGCGATCAGCTGCTCCTGTGTGAGCGTCTGGTTGCGAAACAGAACGACGCAATGATCGACGAAAATTGAGTAGATCTCCCGCGCGGCGGCAGGGTCCAGCGGTTGCGAAAGATCGATACCTTCGATCTGTGCGCCAGTGCAGGGGGAAAGCTTTTTGAAGGCAATCATGACAGGTCGGTCCGGTTTGTATGTTTGCGGGCGCTCGCCATTGGGCTGCCAGCTGAGTTTCCAAATGCGCGCCCCGCCCGCAACGGCTCCGGCGAGCCCCGTCTTGCGAAAGCCTTCGCGTTCGCAGAAATGGATCGCCCGCGGGTTATCCTCGCTGAGTTCGAGTTCGATCCCGCCGGGCGCCATGCGTTTGGCTTCATCGAGCAACAGGGTTGCGACACCCGAACCGCGGGCGGTGCGGGCCACGACAATCCGGTCAAGGCGGCCGGTGGCAGGATGAACGGTAACGAAGCCCGCCAGCCCGCCGGTGTGCCGGTTGATGGCGCAGGAGGTATATCCGCCCGACCGGTGCAGGTCCTCCAGATGCAGGAACAGCCAGCGGCGCGGATCGTCGCGGCTTGCGGCAGGGCGCTCGTCGTGGCCGCTACTGGCAAGCCACAGGTCGGACACCTCGCGATGGTCGGGACGCAGGAAATAGTGCAGGGAAAAATCCGTGGTCGCGGGATTGGGACCGGACGTTTCCGGAGCGGCGATGTCTTGCATGGGCGGTGTTCGTCCTGTGGATTCTCTTGGTTGACAGTGTGCGCCATAATCGCAGGAGATTGCAATGCTTGCCGGAGGGAGCCGAGGAAACGGCAATGTTTGCCTCTGGTCCCTTCGTATGGTTGACTGGCTTCGAAAAAGCGTTCCGCCGGCATGCAACCGGCAGGATCACAACAACAGGGAGGTTTGCAATGGGCGGCGGATATAGTCTTGTACGCGCCGGGTTGTGCGCGGGCTTCGTAGTTCTTTCAGCGGGCGCAACTGCAGCGCAGGGCGCGGACAAGCCTTTCTATCAGGGCAAGAAGATCCGTTTTATCGTCGGTACGGCGGCGGGCGGCGGGTTCAGCAACTATTCGCTGTTGCTGGCCGCGCATATGCCCCGGCATATTCCAGGCAAGCCGACGATGACGATAGAGCACATGCCGGGTGCAGGCGGTATAGTGTCATTGAACTATGCGGCAGGCGCTGCGCCCCGGGACGGGACCGCGATTGTCGTGATGATGCCGAATTTCTACGTCACGCCATTTACCGAACCCAAGGCCGCAAAATTTGATCCGCGGCAGTTCCGTTTCATCGGGCGCATCGGCGATTTTGGCCGGGTGCTGGTTACATGGCACAAGACTGGCGCGAAAAGCATCGAAGACCTGAAGTCGAAGGAAGTAATACTCGGCGCATCTTCGCGCCGGTCGACCACTTCTGTGGGTCCGCTGTTGCTCAATGAGGCGCTTGGGACGAAGCTCAAGATAGTGACCGGTTATCGCGGTACGGGACCGACGCTTATCGCTATGGAAAAAGGTGAGGTCGGAGCAACAACCGTGGCATGGTCCACGCTTGTCAGCCTGCGGCCGCAATGGCTTAAGGACGGCAAGGTTCACGTTATTGCTGGGATGGACAAGATTCCAGTGCCGATGAAAGCTGTGCCTCTGGCAAGGGATCTGATCAAGGACAAGGACAAGCGTGCGACGTTTGATTTTGTCGGGCTGGCTGCTGTTTTCGGAACAGCCATAGGTGTAGCGCCCGGTGTGCCGGCCGAGCGGACAGCGATTTTGCGCGCCGCTTTCGATGCAACCATGAAGGACCCGCAGTTTCTTGCCGAAGCGAAGAAGCGCAACATGCCGGTCAATCCGATGGACGGCAAAAGTCTCGACAAGCTGTTCGCCGAAGAGGGGGTGCCATCCCCGGCGTCAGCCGGGCATGTTGCCGACCTGATGGGGCTGAAGAAATAAGAAGCGCCACCGTGCAGCGCCTGTTACGGGTAGCTATTGATAGGCTATCGCTCGGTCAGCTTCAGTTCTATGCGGCGGTTGCGGCGTAGAGCTTCCGGGCTGTCGCCGGGATCGATAGGCTGAAATTCGCCGAAGCCGGCAGCCACCAGCCGCTGCGGGGGTATTCCCTTTGCGACGAGATATTTCACAACCGAAATGGCGCGTTCGGCGGACAGTTCCCAGTTGGTCTTTGCGCTGTTGCGAATCTGGGTCTTGTCGGTGTGCCCGTCGACGCGCATCACCCACGGGATTTCCGGCGGGATTTCCTTCTGCAGGTCTGTCAGGGCGCCGGCCAGCTTGTCGAGTTCGCGCTTGCCGGCGTCGTTCATCTCCGATTTCCCGGTGGGGAACAGCACTTCCGATTCGAATACAAAGCGGTCGCCGACCACCCGCACGCCGGGGCGGTTGCCGAGAATCTGGCGCAAGCTGCCGAAGAAGTCTGAGCGATAGCGTGCCAGTTCCTGCACCTTCTGGGCGAGCGCGATGTTGAGACGCGAGCCGAGGTCGGCGATGCGCGCCTGCGAAGCCTTGTCTCGCTTCTCGGATGCTTCCAGCGCATCTTCGAGGGCGGCAAGCTGGCGGCGCATGGCGGCGATCTGCTGGTTTAGGATATCGACCTGCGCCTGGGCGCGCGCTGACAACGCCTTTTCCTTCAACAATGCTGTCTGTGCGGCCTGCACCTTGCCCTGTGCGGCCGCCGTATCGCTATTGCCGGCATCGATAATGGCCTGCAGCCCTGCTGCTTTCTTGCGTGAGGAATCGAGCGTCGCCTGCAGCAGCGTCAGGCTGGCGCGTGCATCGTTGCCCTTGGCCCGTTCCAGCGCCAGCAGCGAGTTCAGTTCCTCTATCTGCTTGTTGAGGCGCACCAGCGCGGTGTCCTTGCCGGAGACCTCCCGCGACAGGAAATACTGCCCGAGCATGAAGACCGACAGCAGGAAGGTGACCACCAGCAGCATGGTGGAAAGCGCATCCACAAATCCCGGCCAGTAATCGAAGCCGGCGCGGCGGGACCGGTGCCGGGCATAGGCCATTACAGTCGCTCCCGGTTGGCAGTCAGGCGCTCCAGCACTTCCTTCAATTCGCGCTGGTTTTCCGATTGCGCCTCGACCCAGTCGCGAATCATCTGCTGCTCGCTGCGCATATGCTTGACGAGACCCTGAACGCCCTCGGCGAGGTTGGCCATGGCGGCTGTCCCGGCGCGGGTATCGCCGCCGGTCGAAATCTTGCTCAATGCCTCGGCGAGACCTGCGGGCATGCCTGCAGCCTGCAAGGAAAGCGGATCGGTTGCGCTGGCCGAGAGATTGTCCTCGAGTTCGTTATAAAAGCGGTTCTGCGCCTGGCCGGCCTGCAAGTCGAGGAAGCCGAGGATCAGCGATCCGGCGAGGCCGAACAGGGACGAGGTAAAGGCGATCGACATGCCGGCGATCGGCGCGGCAAGGCCGATCTTCAGATCGTCGAACATGACGGTAGCGTCACTGCCGGCCTTCAGCGACTTGATAACGCCGCCGATGGCACCGACCGTCTCGAGCAGGCCCCAGAAGGTGCCGAGCAGGCCGAGGAATACGAGAAGTCCTGTCAGGTAGCGGGCAATCTCGCGCGATTCGTCGAGGCGGGAACCTACCGAATCGAGGATAGCGCGCAGGGTTAGTGTGGAAATCCCGGCGGTGCTGTCGCTATCGCCGATCAGCCGGGCCATTGGCGCGAGTAATACCGGCTGGCGGACGTTGGCTGCGTCGCCGGTTCGCAGGGCGTTGACCCAGCGCACTTCGGGGATCAGACGCCAGACCTGCCGGATCGCAAGCAGGATGCCGATGAACAGCACGAAAATGATCAGCGCATTGAGGCCGGGATTGGCCATGAAGGCGACAACGATCTGTTTGTTGAGTATGAGCGCGACAAAGGCAGCCAGGAACAAAAAGATCGTCATCCTCACGAGGTAAATGCCGGGCCGGGAGAGCCGGTGCAGATCGCGGTCATTGGCCATGTCGGTCAGTTCCTGTACGGATATGCCGGACGGACGCCCGGCATGCGAATTCTGCAAAAGGATGCTGGCATGTGGCTACACCTTTGAGCGATCGAGCATGGTGTCCCGGTCGCACGCTCGCGTTTGACTGATTTTACCTGTTCGACGCATTTCGTCCCGCCCGCATCTCCGGTTATCGCGTGGCGGTTGGCCGTAGCGACCGTCCAGACTCATCCGGATACTCCCGCTCGATGGCGATAATGGGTCCGTATCGCTGTTCGATCAAGTGTATACGCCAAGTATGACGGGGCAATTCGGTCTATTTTATGCGGCTGCGCCTCTTACAATGGTCAGCAGCTGCCGTTGCATGGATTCGTTGCCGGCG
>JAPOIA010000066.1 GCA_029979185.1 Alphaproteobacteria bacterium
GGCCGGGCGGCGCTTTGCTGCAATAATGGCTGTTCCGGTGCGATGCGGCCGAGGATTATTTGGAAAGGATAATGTCATGTCCCGCAAATGCGAACTGACAGGCAAGGCAGTACAGACCGGCAATCTGGTGAGCCACTCTAACCGCAAGACGCGCACCCGCTTCCTGCCGAACCTGTGCAACGTGACGCTGATCTCCGATGCCCTGCAGCGTTCGGTGCGCCTGCGCATCGCCGCTTCGGCGCTGCGTTCGGTCGAGCACCGTGGCGGCCTTGATGCCTACCTGCTGAAGGCGCGCGACAGCGACCTGTCCAGCAACGCTCTCGCGATCAAGCGCGAGATCGTCAAGAAGCAGACCGCAGCCGCGGCCTGATCGCCTTTCATTCGCCTGGCACGACTGGAACCGCCTGTCTTGGGATGGGCGTTGTTCGCTTGCGCAAAGGGGCGCTCGTCGGTACTTCTGTCCGCCTATTGTGAAGGTCGATATCCCTTTCTTCAGGAGGACTTAGGGGGGGCGGTAGGAGTGATTTCAGGTCGCAAAATGCCGCAAGATGATGGCGTGAACCGAATATTTTCCGATAGTTAATCCGCTGCTAAGGGGTTTGCGCGACAATGGTTTTTCATTGGTAGCCAGCCGGCAGTATTGAGTCTCTATGTCCGACCTGTTCCTGCGTGCCGAGATTGACGCGCGCCAGACGTTTTACGGTATCGACCGGTCGCGCATCCGTGACCGCATCCGGCGAATGGGCGACCTGACGCGCCCGCATCTGCATTCCCTCGTTGAACATGCTTTCGATCTGGCGTTGAAGCTGGAGGGCGAGTCTGACAGCGCCCGCGCCTCGAGGCCGGAACTGGTCGAAATTCTGACATCGCATCTGGATCTGCTGCTGCGTGCCGATTTCGGCGAGCAGTTGGAATGCAGCTATCATGTGATGCTAAATGCATTCGCACAGTGCGGAAAGGACACGCGGCTTTTCCTTTCCATCGGCGCAATCGTCATGCGCTCGATTCTACGGTTGGCGACCAAGCGCATGCTCTGGCGTCCGTTCACCTTTGCCAAATGTGGCATGGCGATGGGATCCCTGTTTTCGTTCGATGTTTCGGTTGCCCTCCACCTGCAATTGCAAACGGAGCGGCAGGCGCTGGCGAACCGGACCGTAATGGTGGACGCCGAGATAGCCGATTTCCGCAATAGCGTTTCCGATATCGTCGCGTCCGTCGCGAGCATGACCGAGCAGGTTGCTGCCGCTTCGCAGGCAGTCGATCAGGCCACGGCCGATACAGCAGCCCGCTCCGACGCCATTGCAGCTTCCATCACCGGAACGTCCAATGCAATCCAGCATAGCAGCGCAACAATATCGGCGCTGGACGAGACGACCGGCGAGATTTCCGGTCAGACCATGCAGGAAGCAGAAGCTGCTGTTGCAGCGGTTGAGAAGCCGCGCCAGTCCGGCACGGCGGTCGAAGACCTGGCGACCGCCTGGAAGAATGTCGACGGCATCGCCGAGCTGATTGCCGCCATCGCGGCGCAGACCAACCTGCTCGCCTTGAACGCCACTATTGAATCGGCCCGTGCTGGCGAAGCTGGCCGCGGATTTGCTGTCATCGCAACCGAAGTGAAGGCGCTGGCGCGCAAGACAGTGGAGGCGACGGCGGAAATCCGGGCGATCCTGGCGCGGGTGCAGACAGCCGCCGAGGGCACGACAGCAAGGATCAACGACGTTACCGCTCTGATCGACGATCTGTCCCGGACCGCCACCAGCGTCTCCGGCGCCGTCGGCGCCCAGCGAACGGCGGTCGCCGACATCCGCAGTCACATGGAACAGGTGGCCGGGAACATGATGTCGATGAAGGATGGTCTGGCCATGCTTATCGATTCCAGCCTCGGCAGCGCTCGCCATGCTGGGGCCTTGTCGACCGCGGTCCGCGATCTGCAGGGCCGTTCGGAGCAGTTGAAGCGCTCCTTCGACGCGCTTGCGGTGAGCCTCAAGTCCGCCTGACCGCGCGCCGCGCGTGCTCAGACCGTGTTCTGATCATGCTCTGATCGTGCTTGCCTGAAATTGGACGGCAGGTGCTGACAAGCCCCATCTTTTTCGTGTAGAACACAGTCAATTCGCCCGCAGGCGAACAGGTTTCCAACTGACAGGCCGAAAAATGGACAAGTTCACAACCCTGACCGGGGTCGCCGCACCGCTGAATATCGTCAATATCGACACCGACGCGATCATTCCCAAGCAGTATCTGAAGACGATCGCCCGCACCGGACTTGGCAAGGGTCTGTTTTCCGAAATGCGCTACAATGAAGATGGTTCGGAAAATCCTGATTTCGTACTAAACAAGCCGGCCTATCGCAACGCCAAGATCCTTGTCGCCGGCGATAACTTCGGCTGCGGCTCGTCCCGCGAACACGCCCCGTGGGCGCTGCTGGACTTCGGCATCACCTGTGTGATCTCCACCAGCTTCGCCGACATCTTCTACAACAACTGTTTCCAGAACGGCATCCTGCCTGCCAAGGTCTCCAAGGAAGACCTGGCCAAGCTGATGGACGATGCCGGCCGCGGCGCCAATGCGACGCTGACTGTCGATCTGGAAAAGCAGGAGATCACCGGTCCCGATGGCGGTGTGGTGAAGTTCGATATCGAGCCGTTCCGCAAGCACTGCCTGCTCAATGGTCTCGACGATATCGGTCTGACCATGCAAAAGGGCAAGAACATCGAGACCTTCGAGAAGAAGACCGCCGATGCCCGTCCGTGGATGTGATCCGCAAGGGACTGCCGAAAAATAAAAGCGCCGCCTGATATGTAATGGCGGCGTTTTTGTTCTGGACTGCTATCGCAGCAAGCGCTGCAGAAATAGTGCTGTCTATCTTGGCAGCGAAACCTTGTTGCTGAGATTGCCCAGGCCTTCGGGAACTGGCACGTCGGTCAGGCCATAATTGGAATTCAGCACCATGGTCGGGCCGGCCGACAATTTGATGATCCGCGCCACCACGATCGTATAGGCGGAATTCTGGGCGACCGGCTTTTCACCCTGCACCAGCAGCGTGCCTTTGGGCAGGTAGATTGTTCCCAGCAGGACGGCGGCATCGTCGCTGTTGATCTCGTATTTCACATCGTCCGCCATGTTCCGGTCCTGGAACATGATAATGCCGGCCAGCGGGTCGGTTTTAGGTGCGGTGAGGGAGATACTCGATTCCTTCGCCATGTCGAGGCCGGCGTCGACTCCGGTGAAATAGAATCCGACGCCTTCGCCTTTCAGCGAGGAGGCGAAATCCACCTTAAGCTTCCCGTCCTTGATAATGTAGATGCCGGGAGAGAGAGTTACCGTCGAGGCCTTTGTGATGGTAATGCCACCGCAATAGACGCCGGGCGTCAGCGAGGTCGTCTGCTCCGATATCTTGACATTGGTTTTGGATGCTTCGCAGGCGCTGACTGTTGGCGGCGGACGGCTGGCCAGCGGGTCCGGGAGGATTGGGCAGTCCGTGGTGGGGGACGGAGAGAAGTTCGTGACGCCGCCGCCCTTGCCCCCGGCCGCGCAGATCAGTGCAGCCGACAGAACGGCATTGTCCTGCGCCTTGATGCTGCCGGCGGTCCGGCTGTTGCTGTAGACAGCGCAGTTGTGCGCTTCCATTTTCGCACACTTGTCCAGCGATATGGTGCCGTCCTGCGCTTCGTGGAGGCCCACGGCACAAACCGGAGCGCCGCCCATCACCTTCGCGGTGGCTTTGGCCGTCAGGCTGGTATCGGCAAGACCGAGCGCATGGGAGAAGTTGTTGGGGGCTGTCGCGGCCAGCTTGACGCTGATCCAGCGTTTGTCCTCAGGAACGTCGCCCTCGAAGCTGATGGTCGCGTTGATTGCAGTCTGTTGCGCGTTCACGACCGATTGCGCCACGGCAAGGATCGCCTCCTTTGTCGCATTGCCCAGCCGCATTTCCCGCGCAGCCGCGATCGCTGCGGTATCGGCAATGCCCTGCAGTTTGTTTTTCGACTGGTTCAGCTGCGAAAGCTCGATTGCGACATAAACCGCCCCAAGTAAAACGGGCAAGGAGCAGACAAAGAGCATCCCGATATTGCCGCTGGTATTGCAACGGAACTGTTGCAAAATTCCTTTCGGCGACACGTGCCGTTTCAGCGATGTTCGCGGTGGAGACACCAGAATTCCGATCATGATGAATGTCACTACGGAATGTGGAGGCAAAAGCCTAAGGGAGAGTTCATGCAAGCGGTATACGAAGTATGAATCCGTTGCAGGATTTGGACTTAACGCATACCTGACGAAAATTTGAAGAGCGGATGAGCGGCCTCGTAGAAACCCGCGCCGGGATGGCCGGACTCAGGCTGCCTGGGTGCGGGCCGCGGCCAGCCGGTCCTTCATGACATATTTGATCTGGTACCTGAGAAGCCGCCAGTTGACCGGCTTCGTTACGAAGGAAGTTGCACCGGCGCGGAAGGCGGCATCTATCGTGAGCATGTCGTCGTGACCGGTGATCATGATGATCGGAAGCGAAGCGAACCGGGAATCCTTGCGCAATGTCTGGATCAGTTCCAGACCGTTCATGCCCGGCATGTCGAAATCGACCAGCATGATATCGAAGGCGTCTTCGGAAAGAGCTTCCAGCGCTTCCCGCGCGCTCGCCGCGGTGACGATCTCCGCGGTCGGGGTCGCGATATACACCGATGCGAATTCCCGCTGGATCGGGTCGTCGTCGACCACGAGTATGCGCAGGTCCTCGTCGAGGACATAGCTGAAGGCGGGGGCAACGCTTGGCGTGGTCATTGTCAGGATATCCGGAATTTCGCGTGTCAGCCTAGCGGCCAAGCCCTAACCGGCAATTGATGTTCACGGTTAACAGGTTACTTATCATTTGAGGCGATATTAACGGTTCCTGACAAACCGGACCTTGCACGTGCGCCATCCATCTTCCTGGAGTATCCGGGCCAAAATCCTGCTCCTCGTCACTGTCGCGATTGCTTCGGCGCAGATCATTATCGGCGCTGTCCTGCTCTGGCGGGAGGCCCGGCGCTATGCGGATTCCAAGCGCGACATCATGGTTGCCGCAGCGCAGGTACTGGCGTCTTCGGCTGGTCAGGCCGTTGCCGATCGCGATGTGCGCGGCGTTCGCGAAAGCCTGCGTGCGATCGGCCGTATTCCCGGATTAACCTATGTTGGCATCGAATCTGCCGATGGCCGTCTTCTTGCGGACATGGGCGCGACAGAGCAGCTCGCTCGTGACCTGAAGATCACAAGCGCCAGCGACACCATCCCGGTCCTGCCGCTGTTGCGCAGCCGCAGCGTCGCCCTTTTCATTCCGGTTGTGTAGGCCGGCCGGACAGTCGGCCGCCTGCAACTGGTGACCGACACCCGCGACCTCCTCGGGCGGCTGCTGTCGTCCTTGAAACTTACGATGTTCGGCGCTGCCAGTGCGTTGCTTCTGTCATTTCTGCTGGCGCTGCGGATGCAGACCTCGATCACACGTCCGATCGTCGCGCTGAGCGAGGCGATGAAGAACATCGGCTCGCGCCATGACTATTCGATCACCCTGGAAACGAAGAGCCGCGACGAGATTGGCGTCTTGGTGGCCGGTTTCAATCGCATGATGGGTGATATCCGGACCCGCGATCTGCGCCTGGCCCGGCACCGCGATCAGCTTGAGGAAGAGGTAAGCGAACGCACCGCTGACTACCGCAAGGCAAAGGACGCTGCAGAGGCGGCAAATAGCGCCAACTCCGATTTCCTCGCCACCATGAGCCACGAAATCCGCACGCCGATGAACGGCATTCTCGTGATGGCGGAACTGCTGGCTGCCGGCGAACTCCCGCCCCGGTCACGCCGCTACGCTGAGGTGATTGCGCGTTCCGGTCAGAGCCTGGTCGCAATCATCAACGACATTCTCGACTTCTCGAAAATCGAGGCCGGCAAGCTTGAAGTCGAACAACTGGAAATCGAAACGGCGGCTGCCGCAGAAACGGTTGTCAGCCTGTTCGCCGAACGGGCGCAATCGAAGGGGCTGGACCTCGTCGCGCAGATCGATACCGATACGCCGGCAAAAGTCCTGGCCGATCCGGTTCGGCTCAACTAGGTTCTCGGCAATCTCGTCAACAATGCGCTGAAGTTCACGGAAACCGGCCATGTGCGGTTGCATGTCTCGCGCAATCACGCCGATCCCGCATGGATCGACTTCTGCGTGGAAGATACCGGCATCGGCATAGCGAAGGAAAATCTCGCCAATGTTTTTGGCGCCTTCTCGCAGGCCGACCAGACCACGACGCGCAAGTTCGGTGGAACGGGCCTTGGCCTGTCGATTGCCCGGCGGCTGGTAGCCGCCATGGGCGGCCAGATTGCGGTTTCCAGCGAACCTGGCAAGGGATCTTGCTTTTATTTCTCGCTGCCTGCCGCCGTTGCCGGTGCTGGTGAGAAGGCCTTTATCGCCAATACTGCCTGGCCGAAACTGCCTCCGCAGCAGCGCGGTTCCGCCCATGCGGTCCTGAAGATCGCCGGCGGCGCCACGCGTAGCGCGCTGATCGCTTATCTGCAGTCTTCAGGGTATCGCACTTCCATCGCCGACGGCGATTCGGTGCCGGCAAGCGCCCGCGAGGACCTGATCGTGACGGACCTGAAGCCGCTGGCGGCGATGGGGTTCCGGCCCGGCGGCGAACACACGCAGGTTATCGCGGTTGCCGCATTGGGCGATGCCGGCATGGAACACATGCTGGATCGCAAGAGCGCCGATGGTTATTTAGAATTGCCGCTGTCGCGCGCCGATGTTGCCGAGGCAGTGCAAGCCATTGCAGAGGGCCGTTCGCTTGCTGTCCGGCGCCAGCAGAACCGCACGTCCGACGCCTTGCCCGATTACAGCCTGATGAGCGTGCTTGTCGCCGATGACAGCCCGGTCAACATCGAGGTCGCCTGCGAGGCCCTGCGCCGTTTCGGTATAGAAGCCGATATCGTGACCAACGGCCTGGAAGCCTGCGCGGCGCTGGAGACGAAAGCTTACGATCTCGTGCTGATGGACGGCTCCATGCCGGAACTGGACGGCTTCGAGGTGACACGGCGCATTCGCGCACGCGAAGCGGAAATCGGCGCGCCACGTACGCCTGTTGTGGCGCTGACGGCCCATGTCGTCGGCTCGGCGGCCAACGCCTGGCAGGAGGTCGGAATGGACGGCGTTCTCCACAAGCCCTTCACCATCAAGTCGCTGGCAGAATGCCTGCTGGGGGTCTTCGGCGAAGCGGAAGCGAAGTCCGCTACCGCACCGGCTGGAAGTTCCGCTCAACCTGCTGTAGCGGAAGACGACGATGCGGTTCTTGACCCGGCGCTGATCCAGCAATTGCGGGAAATGGCCGCTGCGGGACGGCCCGATTTTGTGACCCGCGTGACCGATCTGTATCGCGAGCATGCGCCAACCTCGCTTGACGATATTCGCAACGGCTTCGAGGCCGGCGATCCGGAGGGCATCGGCAAGGCCGCGCATGCGCTCAAATCGATGAGCTACAACGCTGGTGCACGCAGGGTGGCTGCCGCTGCCTCGGCCATGGAACAGACCGCCCGCGCGGACAGAAAAATGCCGGACAGCGCTGATGTTGCCCGGCTTGAAATGCTGGTCGAGGAAGCCTGTACCGAGCTGGCGAAGATCGCCGCCAAGCACTCGGGACCGCCGGATCGCCTCCGTCAGTCCTTGGCGCGCTCCACATAGGCGCCGTCCTCGGTCTGGATCACGATCCGGGTGCCGGCGGAAATATGCGGGGGCACCATAGCGCGTGCGCCATTCGACAGTGTGGCCGGCTTGAACGAGGAGGAGGCCGTCTGCCCCTTCACCACCGGCTCGGTATCAACGACCTCGAAGGTCACGCGGGCCGGAAGCTGGATGGCGACCGGTACTTCATTGAAAATGCTCAGGATGACCTTCATGCCTTCCTGCAGATACACCGACTGGTCGCCGACCACGTCGTCAGGCACCGTGACCTGTTCGTAGCTTTCGTCGTTCATGAAGTGATAGCCGTCGCCATCGCCATAGAGGAAGCTGAAGTTCTGGTCTTCCACATAGGCGCGCTCGACCTGTTCGGTTGTCTTGTAGCGCTCGGCGATCTTCACGCCGTCGGAAATGCGGCGCATATCGATCTGCGTGGTCGGCGTGCCCTTGCCGGGATGAAAGCTTTCCGCTTTCAGGACTGCATAGAGCTGGCCGTCGGTATGTTCGATGATATTGCCCTTGCGGACAGAACTGGCGATGACTTTCACGGAATGTTTCCCTGTCTGGAGTCCACGGCCCCCTGCAGACTGTCCGGACCGCCATGGGGCGAAGCGGATAGCTGCCGGATTGTCTGTCCGGGACGAAAAGATATGCTAGCTGAATACACGTCTGTGCGAACCTAACGCAAGACCTTGCAACACAATAAGCATCGCTATAGCGCTTTCCGGAAGCGCGGACCCCCACGGTACTGCGCTGGAGCCAGGCCATTCATGACTGTACCGTCCTTCTGGAATTCGAATTTTCATGCCGATCGCCGTCCGTTTCTGTTGGCGCGCGGACGCATTCTGACAGCCTGGCGGCACTGGTTCGGCACACAGGACTTCATCGAGGCCGATCCGTCCGTCTTGCAGGTATCGCCCGGAAACGAGGCGCATATCGCTGCTTTTGCAACACGGCAGGTGCTGCCGTCAGGCGAACAGCGGACGCTTTACCTGCATACATCTCCGGAGTTTGCCTGCAAGAAACTGCTGGCGGCCGGGGAGGAGCGCCTGTTCTCACTCGGCCACGTCTTCCGCAACGGGGAACGGGGACCGCTGCACCAGCCGGAATTCACCATGCTGGAGTGGTATCGCGTGGGGGAGAATTACGACATGCTGATTGCCGATTGCGCGGCTCTGGTGGGGGCGGCGGCGCAAGCGGCCGGCGCGAAACAGTTGCGCTGGCGCGGGGCAGCCTGCGATCCCCATGCCCCGATAGAAAGGCTGACCGTCGCCGACGCCTTCCGCCGCCATGCCGGCATCGACCTGGAGCCGGCGCTGGCCGCCGACCCGTCCGGTCGCGGGAATTTCGCCGCGCAGGCCAGGGCGCAAGGGATGCGTATCACGGACGACGACAGCTGGAGCGATATCTTCAGCAAGATCATCAGCGAACGGATCGAGCCGCAACTCGGCCATGGGGCGCTGACCGTGCTGGATCGATACCCCGCGCGCGAGGCGGCGCTTGCGAGGTTGTGCGCAGACGATCCGCGCTTTGCCGAACGCTTCGAGCTTTATGCCTGCGGCGTGGAGCTGGCCAATGCCTTCGGCGAATTGACCGATGCGCGGGAACAACGCCGCCGGCTCGAGGAGGAAATGCGCGAACGGGACCGGATCTACGGCGATCCCTATCCTCTGGACGAGGATTTCCTGTCCGCCTTGCATCAGATGCCACAGGCCAGCGGCATTGCGCTGGGGGTGGATCGCCTGGTTGCGCTGGCTTGTGGCGCGCCGTCCATCGACTACGTGATGTGGGCTCCCGTTGCGGGATAAACGGCTGGGAACGTCATCCGATGCGGATTTCCGGCGCTGCTAGCTTCTATCGATACCCGAAATGCTCTACATCGAGCCGATGAGCGAGATCGCAGCGCAAGATACAAGTCAGTGCAAGGACCGCGAAGGCGCCTTCATCCGGTCTCCTGCGAGCCTGGTAGCAACCGGGCTGCTGCCGGAAAGTCACAGCGCCGGGATTGCCGCCGTGGCCGCGCGCTATGCAATCTCCATCAGTCCGGTATTGGCTGGCCTCGTCGACAGGAGCGATCCGCATGATCCGATTGCCCGCCAGTTCGTGCCGGATTTGCGCGAGCTGGAGAGCACGGTCGGGGAACTGGCCGACCCCATCGGCGACAAGGTGCATCAGCCGGTGCCGGGCATCGTTCACCGTTATCCCGACCGGGTGCTGTTGCAGCCGTTGAAGATCTGTCCGGTCTATTGCCGCTTCTGTTTTCGCCGCGAAAGCGTCGGACCGGGCGCCGACCAGATGCTCACCGATGCCGAGCTCGATGCAGCGCTGGCCTATATCGCCGGTGATCCGAATATCTGGGAAGTCATCGTTACCGGCGGCGACCCCTTTGCCCTGTCGCCGCGGCGCATGCGCGGACTGATGCTGCGGATTGGCGCGATCGATCATGTTAAGATTGTCCGCTTTCATACCCGCGTGCCTGCGGTCGATCCGGTCCGCGTGACCGGTGAACTGATTGGGGCGCTCAAGGCCGTTGGCAAGATTGTTTTCGTCGCGCTGCATGTCAATCATCCGCGGGAAATGTCTCCGGCAGCGCGCGCTGCATGCGCCATGCTGATTGATGCGGGAATCCCGATGGTAAGCCAGAGCGTTTTGCTGCGCGGGGTCAACGACGATCCCGATACGCTTGCGGCCCTTATGCGGTGTTTTGTCGAGAACAGGATAAAGCCCTATTATCTGCATCATCCCGATCTGGCGCCGGGAACGTCCCACTTTCGCCTAACGGTGGAAGAAGGGCAGGCGCTGGTGCGCAGCCTTCGCGGTAGGGTTTCGGGGCTGGCGCAGCCGGAATATGTTATAGATATTCCAGGGGGATTCGGAAAATCGCCGGCCGGGCCGCGATTTGTCGGTTCGGACCCGGATGCCGATGGCGCGAATGCGTTGCGCATCGAGGACTGGAAGGGCCGGGTCCACCTCTATCGCGAGGGACAGGCCGGCGATCGCGACTGATCGGCTCCCGCGCACACCCGCGTTACAGGAGAGACTATTGACCGAATTCCTGAAGCGCCTGTTCCCAGGCAGTATGTCCAGACAGGCCGGGGCGCTGTTTGCAGCGATGCTGCTTGCGGTTTTGTCGGTGACGGTACTGAGCGTGGCGCCGTCAGATCCTGCGAGAGCCCAGATCAATAACAATGCCACTGCCGCGCCAGCGCCTGCGGTTCCAATTCCCGAACGCCTGAAAAAAGCGGAAACGGAACTCGAAGAAATAGCCACTGCCGACAAGCAGAAGAACGTCGCGGACGAAGAGCTGCAGAAAATGCGCGAGAAGCTCACCCCGCTCCAGGTCGAGCTTCTGGCGATCAACGAGAAACTGGCCGCCGATTTCGCTGCAGCAAAGGCGCGTCTCGATCAGCTCGGCGCCAAACCAAAGGACGGCGCTCTGGCAGAATCGGCAGCTGTTGCTGAACAAAGGGCGAAGCTCAAGGAAGGCTTCGACCAGGTCGACGCCCTGTTTAAGCGTTCGAAAGTCGCGCTCGTGCGATTGCAGCAGCTGGATGGCGAAATCACCAACCGCCGCCGGGCATTGCTGCAAAGCGTGCTGCTCAAGCAGTCGCGTTCCGCGCTGCACCCGTTGCTTTGGTACGACGTGGCGCGGGCTATTCCGGACAGTTTGCGCTCCACAGGATGGGTGCTGGGCAACTGGACCGACTTTGCAGTGACCAGGCTGAATGCTTCCGGATGGGTGAAATTTCTTGCATTCCTTGCGGTTCTTGTAACGCTGTATGTCATCCTTTGGCTCTTCGCACGCAGCATCCTGCTGAGGCGGGAAACCAAGAAGCCGGGAGAATTTGAGAAGGTTCGCAACGCCATCTGTGTGGCGGTCGTCATCTTTGCGGTACCGTCTATAACGGCCTTCGCATTGTTTGAGGGTCTGCGCTATTTCGGCCTCGTCAGTACGACGGTCGAACC
>JAPOIA010000067.1 GCA_029979185.1 Alphaproteobacteria bacterium
ACGAAGTCCGGATGGTTCAAGAGTCGCTGTCGTTCTCTGGCAAGACAAATTCGCCGACGGCGGTAAAGCTTATAGATCGGAGGCACATTCCAGTGACGAAAAGTGGTTCGGATCAAACGGCCACAATGAGCTAATTGAAAATCTTCAACATGCCAAGGAGATGCTCAGTGGCGTTGTATATTTCATTGTTGCGCGCGCACAGGATCCTTTGGCCGAGCCCCGCTCTATTGACGAGTGTTTTACGCGTGCCAATATGCAAATGGAAATAGTTCACTTTGACCCCGTCTCAGGCGCCTTTGAACTCCGGAGAGCCTAGGAAACGCTCATGACCGACATCCCTGCAACCATGACCGCCATCGCCATTTCCGAACATGGCGGCCCTGAAGTGCTGAAGCCCGAGGAACGTCCGGTTCCCAAACCCGGTCCCGGACAGATCCTGATCGAGGTGGAAGCGGCCGGTGTCAACCGTCCGGACGTAGCCCAGCGCCTTGGCCGCTATCCGCCGCCGCCCGGCGCGTCCGATCTGCCCGGACTGGAAGTTGCCGGGACGGTCGCAGCTGCCGGCGAAGGCGTGACCCGCTGGAAGCAGGGCGATAAGGTATGCGCCCTGTGCCACGGCGGCGGCTATGCTGAATATGTCGTCGTCAATGCAGGCCACGCGCTGCCTGTGCCGCAGGGCTTCTCCATGGTCGAGGCCGCAGGCATTCCCGAAACCTTCTTCACCGTCTGGGTCAACGGCTTCATGACGGCAGGCCTGAAGAAGGACGAATGGCTGCTCGTCCACGGCGGCTCGTCAGGCATCGGTACAACGGCGATCATGCTGGCCAAGGCCATCGGCGCAAAGGTCATCACCACAGCCGGATCGGACGAGAAATGCGACTTCTGCCGCGAGCTCGGCGCCGATGTCGCCGTCAACTACAGGGCCCAGGATTTCGTCGAGGAAGTGAAAAAGGCGACGGATGGCAAGGGCGTCAATGTCATCATGGACATGGTCGCCGGCCCCTATGTGCAAAAGAATTTCGAGTGCTGCGCCCGTGATGCCCGTATCGTGCAGATCGCCGTCATGCAGGGCTCGAAGATGGAACTTGATATCCGGCCGATTTCCTTCAAGCGCATCGTCTGGACCGGTTCCGCCCTGCGGCCGCGCACCGACGCTGAGAAAACCGCCATAGCGGAATCGCTTGAAAAGACAGTCGCGCCCTTCTGGTCGGCGGGCAAATGCAAGCCGGTTATCGATTCGACCTTTCCGCTTCGCGAAGCCAACAAGGCCCATGCGCGGATGGAAACCAGCCAGCACATCGGCAAGATCATCCTGACAGTCTGAGGACATACCATGACCACTTTCGTTCTCGTCCACGGCGCATGGCATGGCGGCTGGTGCTGGCAACGGGTGACCCCGCACCTGATCGCTGCCGGCCACCGTGTCTTCACCCCGACCCTGACCGGCGTTGGCGAAAGCGCCCATCTGGCCAGCCCCGCGGTTGGCGTATCGACGCACATCCAGGACGTGATCGGCCTGATCGAAAAGAACGAACTGCAGGATATCGTGCTGGTCGGCCATTCCTATGGCGGCATGGTAATCACCGGCGTTGCCGAGAAGCTGCACGCCAAGATTGCCAGCATCGTCTATCTCGATGCCTTCATCCCCGAGGACGGGCAGGCGCTCGTACATCACCAGCCGGAAGCGGCGCGCACGGGCATGATGATGGACGCCATCGAGAATGGCGACGGCTGGCAGGTGACGCCGCGCTCGCCGGAATATTTCGCCGTCAAGGATCAGGACAATATCGACTGGATCAACCGGCAGTGCACCAGGCAGCCGCTGCTCACCTTCATCCAGCCGGTGCGCGCAAAAGGCGATTGGAAGAAGGTACCCCGCAAGGTCTATATCCGCGCGGCAGGCCACCCCGGCCCGGTCTTCGCGCCATTCGGCGACATGGCAAAGACCTCGGCGGATTGGGACTATCACGCCGTGCCCTGCGGCCACGAAGTAATGATCGAAATGCCGAAAGAGCTGGCCGATATTCTGTTGTCACTGAGTTGACGTATCGTCAGGCGACCATGTCCCGCATGGGCATGGCCTCGCGAGCGGCGCGTTCACCGCTTTCCCATGCGCCATGCACGGTCGAGAAGAAATGCGGCGCGGTCGCCTCTCCGGCAAAGAATATCCGGTTTTCATGGGCTGCCGCGAGCACGGCGCGTTTGTCCGCATGGCCGGGCAGCGCATGGGAATAGGACCCCAGCGACAGGGGGTCACCCGCCCAGGCGCTTGAGACAACCGGCGTCAGACGCCTGCGCCAGTCGCTGCCGAACACCGCGCACAGTTCTGCGATGGCCTGTTCCGCGAAGGCTTCCGGTCCCGCGCGCTCCAGCTCGCGCGCATAGGCGCCGCCGAAATATCCCTCGACCATCGGCCAGCCAAACGGCCGCAGATGATAGCTGCCCGTCGCGGTTTTCATCCGGTCCGCGATCAGGAATGTCCCCGGCAGAAGATCGTCCGCCCCGCTGGCGGACAGGAACACCTTGTTGGCGACGCCGAGCGGCAGATGCGCCGCCGCATCCAGATGCTCCGGCAGGCCAGGAGTGAAACGGATTGCGCCGGATGCAAGCACATTGGTCGGCACTGTGACGATCACGCGGGCACAAGTAATGTCGCCACGGGCAGTCCGTACCGTAATCCGCGCGCCGGCATGGTCGATTCCATGGACAGGACAATCGTATGTGACCGGCAGGCCGGACGCCATCGCCGCGATGAACCTGCCAAGCCCCTCGGCGACACGATGATTGACCTCGCTGTCGCGATAGCGCGTCACGTCGCGAACGGAGAGACCGTCGAGTTCGACGCCGTTGACATAGGTCGAGATAGCGCTGAACATCGGATTCCAGATACATCCGTCTTCCAGCAGGGCGCTGGCGGGATGGTCCTGCCCAGTAACAAGGCTCTCGCCTGCCGCAGCAAGCCGCTCGTCGAAAGCATCGTGGGCGGCGCGGAATTGGGCATGTTTCTCCGGGGCGAAATAGCGGGGATCGGGGACCCTCTGCCAGGGTGGATCGCTTTCATCGATTGCAAAGCCTGCCGCCCGCGCTAGCGGCTTCAGAACATTCACCTCCGCTGAATGCAGCCAGCCACAACCCATATCAAGCGGAAAACCACCCTCAATCCGGGTATATGCCCGCCCGCCCGGCCGACCGCGCGCTTCCAGCAGGCGCACGTCCACACAATAAGCCATCAACAGCCGGGCAGCAGCAATTCCTGCGGCGCCAGCGCCAACAACAACAATATCGCAATGGTCGGGCATGTCAGTTCAGTCCGCGCAAGGCCCGGACCGGGCCACGCAACATCAGCCGCGGATAGGGTCGGCCTTTACCGCCGTACGCATGAAGTAATAGAGGCCGGCGATACCGGCCGCAAAACCGGTGACCTCAAAGACGCGCCGGAACAGCGGCGGAAGTTCGAAAATACCGCCCAGCGCCCAACCGGCTGCCCAGGTCATGACCGTCAGCTCCGTACCAACCAGAATTGCCAGACTGATCAGGGTAACGAGGTTCTGTTTGTTGATGGGCTTTTTCTCGGCCAAGGCTCTATCCTTCCGTTCTTTAGCCGATGTACCGCATCGGTCCTTAACGCGCAAGACGCCCCCCAACAAACCCGCTGGTGATCCTGGTGCTATCCGCGCCACAGGGACCCTGTAAAAAGCAGCAAGCCCACCATCAATATGAATAGCGCCGCCGCAAATTCGAGGACCGGGACGGCTCGCAGGGCAAGCGACCCGCCCCTGCCGTCCGCATAGCGAACAGCGAAATTCTTGGCCAGAATCGCCATGGCAGCCAGGGCCCCGGTGGTCATGGCCGTTCCCAGCGACATCGCTACTGTGGCAGCGATCCCGGCGTAAAAGATGCCTTGCGCCAGAGCGAACACGAGCACAAGTATAGCGCCCGAACAGGGCCGCAGCCCGGCTGCAACTATGGTCGCTGCTGCCCCTTTCCAGGTGAAGCCCTCACCAAGCGTCGATGGATCGGGAGCATGGAAATGGCCGCAATGGGCGTCGTGCACATGATCCGGATGGTCATGACTATGATGCTCATGCCGGTGACCATGGCCATGATCGTGCACGTGGTCCTGGTCGTGATGATGATGCGCATGGTCATGGGTCGTATGGGCATGAGCTGTATGGGCATGTTGCGGCGCGGCACCCGAGCCGAACAGCGATGCAGCCAGCGCCCGCCCCTTGCGCCAGACCAGCCAGAGGCCAAGCAGCGCCACCCCGAGATAGCTGGCGATCTCCACAATACCGGCGGCTGCCTTCATCCGCGCCGCCGTCGCATTAAGCACCAGCGCAAGTACGCCGACTATGGATATTGCAACCAATCCCTGCAGGATTGCCGCCAGCAGCGAAATGATGAGCCCTCGCCGTAGCGCCCGCTCATTGGCAAGCATATAGGAGGCAACCACCGCCTTGCCGTGGCCAGGGCCCGCAGCGTGGAACACGCCATATGCGAAGGCAATCCCGATCAGTGTCCAGAGGGCCGTGGCGTCGGTGGTGATAGCGCGCACTGTCCCTGACATAAGCCGCTCGAAAGCGACCTGCTGGGCCAGTATCCAGCGCGTCAGCGAGGAACCCGGAACGCCGCCGCCTTCGGAAATACCAACGTTGAAGGGATGCCGTGCCTGCGCCAGGGCATCGCCACCCGCAAGGAACAGACATCCCACACCAAACGCAGCGATACCCAGCGCTACGGCAACAATGCCTTTGCGATCAGGCCATGGAAAAATCGCGATGCGCCCCCGCAATATACCCGGCTCCAGACTCATGGGCAGGCCGCTATCGCGCTGGTCGCAAGAAATACACCGAATCCCTCGCCTGGGGATTCGTTCGTTCCCTGCACCGCTTCAAGCCGCTTCTGTTGTGCGGCGGTAAGCGGTTTGGGCCGCATCATGCTTATCGAACAGCCCGCGGGCGCGCCAGCCAGTTTCACCGCATTCTGCTTGGCGAAATCGAAGGCTACAAAATAGGACGGATCGACCACTTTCAGCACCGCTGCCGGCCTGGCCTTCACAGGCTCTTTCAGCATCAGCGTGAAATGCAGGGTCATGACCTTCTTTTCATTCAAGGTCAGGGACGGCTCCTTCGCTTCTGCAAAGGTCATCTTCTTGCCGCCTATCCGGAGGAAAGTGAAATAACCGTACTCGGCGAGTTGCGAGACGTTGACCTTGGCAAGGGCGGCCAGTCCCTTGTCAACCGGCACACCGTCCTTGCCCAGTCCCTGGATTGCATAGGCGGAATACATGTCGTCGAAGGTCCATGCGTGGCGTATGCCCGCGATCATCCCGTCAGGGGTGAACACATATTCGCTGCGGACCGACACCCAGACATGGGGATGGGCCTTTGCCGGAAGCGCAAACAGCAACGCAAGCAGAGCCGGCAAAAGCGCAACAAGCCATCGCGCGGCGGGGTGATTGCTCGTTACGGTTCGCATCGGGCCTCCGGAAAATCGCCGAATCAAGCAAAAATCCTAACATGAAAGGCAAAGCTCGATGGCGGGAGTCAAATAAAAGTGATCCGCCTGATTGCAGGCGATTTATGGCGGAACTTTGGAGCTCTTCTGCGGCGGAAGGTCTGGCGTCCCTGCCGCTGCAAGGGTACGATGGCGACCACAGGAGACCCTCGGGAGAAAGCTGAAATGACCAAGGCTGGTGAAACGGAACCGGCAAACCGGACCGCCAACCCGGCAGACCCGGTGACGACTTCCGGCGACGCTCCCCTGCGCCGCAACGCCGTCTCGCTCGACGACAAATACGACCTTGGCAAGAGCCGGATTTTCATCACCGGAACGCAGGCCATCGTCCGCCTCCTGCTGATGCAGAAGGAACGCGACAGGCACGCCGGGCTCAATACCGCCAGCTTCGTCACCGGATATCGCGGCTCGCCCCTCGGCGCCGTCGACTTCCAGCTGCAAGCCGCCGCCCGCCTGCTGAGCAAGAGCGATGTCGTCTTCGAACCTGGCCTAAACGAGGATCTTGCCGCAACGGCTGTCTGGGGAACCCAGCAGGCTGAAATGCGCGGCGAAGGCCGGTTCGATGGCGTGTTCAGCCTCTGGTACGGCAAGGGTCCCGGTGTCGACCGTTCGGGCGATGTGTTTCGCCACGCCAACCTTGCCGGAACCTCACCCCATGGCGGCGTCATCGCCCTGATGGGCGACGACCATACGGCCGAATCCTCAACCACCGCCCATCAGTCGGAGTTTCATTTCGTCGATGTGATGATGCCGGTGTTGCACCCGGCTGGTGTCGAGGAAATCATCGACTACGGCCTGCTTGGCTGGGAACTGAGCCGTTACGCCAGTGTCTGGGTCGGCATCAAGCTGATCAAGGATACCGTCGAATCCACCGCTTCCGTCGATGTTTCCCTCGACCGCATCCAGACGGTGACGCCAACGGACTTTGTCATGCCGGAGGGCGGCCTGTCGATACGCCCGCGCGATCCGGTGCTGACCCAGGAAGCCCGGCTGCAGGATTACAAACGCGATGCAATCGTAGCCTGGGTCCGCGCCAACAGGCTCAACCGGATCATCTATTCTGGCGGCCCGGCTCCGAAGATTGGCGTGATCACCACCGGCAAGCCCTATCTCGACGTGCGGCAGGCGCTGGACGATCTGGGAATTGATGAAAAGCGCGCCAACGATCTGGGGCTTCGCCTCTACAAGATCGGCTGTCCGTGGCCGCTGGAGCCGGAAGGACTGAAGGCCTTCGCCGAAGGCCTCGATCTCATCATCTGCGTGGAAGAAAAGCGCGCGCTGATCGAGGTACAGGTCCGTGAGGAACTCTACGGCACGCCGAACCAGCCGGCTTGCATCGGCAAGAAGGACGAAAACGGAAATTGGCTGTTCCCCGTGAAGGGAGCGCTTGACGCCAACGAGGTGGCTATCGCCATCGGCGAGCGGCTGCTGCGCTACCACGCTGGCGATGCCGATCTTGCGCGGCGCGTATCGGAGCGTAAGGAATTCCAGCAGCGACTGGCCACAACGCCCGATGCGGCGGTGCGTATCCCCTATTTCTGCTCAGGCTGCCCGCACAATTCCTCTACAAAAATTCCCGAAGGCGCGCGCGCCTATGCCGGCATCGGCTGCCACTACATGGTCCAGTGGATGGAGCGCGGCACCGAAGGCTTCACCCAGATGGGCGGCGAGGGCGCGAACTGGATCGGCGAAAGCCATTTTTCGACGCGCCCGCACATCTTCCAGAACATTGGCGACGGCACGTTCAACCACTCAGGCATCATGGCCATCCGCTGGGCTGTCGCCACCAATACGACTATGACCTTCAAGGTCCTCTACAACGATGCTGTCGCCATGACCGGCGGTCAAAAGAACGATGGCGACCTTAAACCGGGCAAGATCGCCCGCCTCGCTGCTGCCGAAGGTATAACGCGCATCGCCGTTGTCACCGACGAGCCGGACAAGTATTCGCCCGGCGAGGCTTGGCCCGCCGGCACAACCATCAACCATCGCAACGAACTGGATGCCGTACAACGGGAGTTGCAGACCGTTCCCGGCACCAGCATGCTGATCTACGACCAGACATGCGCGGCGGAAAAGCGCCGCCGCCGCAAGCGCGGGACATTTCCCGATCCGGACAAGCGCGTCGTTATCAATCCGGCAGTGTGCGAAGGCTGCGGCGATTGCGGCGTCCAGTCCAACTGCGTTTCGGTACAGCCGCTGGATACGGAATTCGGCCGCAAGCGCACCATCGACCAGTCGAGCTGCAACAAGGATTTCTCCTGCCTCAAGGGCTTCTGCCCTTCGTTCGTAACAGTCAATGGCGGTACGCTGAAATCGCCTGATATCGCGGCCCATCCAGAGGCCATGGCGAAACTGCCGCCCCTGCCAGCCCCCGCGCAGCCGGAAATGGGAGATGATCCGTTCGGCATTCTGGTAACCGGTGTCGGCGGCACCGGGGTCGTGACCATAGGGGCGATCATCGGCATGGCGGCCCATATCGAAGGCAAGGGTTGTGGCGCAATCGACATGGCCGGCCTCGCCCAGAAGGGTGGCGCAGTCTTTTCCCACGTCAAACTGAGCAAATCGCCGGAGACAATCCACGCTATACGCGTTGCCGCCGGACAGGCCGATCTGGTACTCGGCTGCGACCTGGTCGTCTCCGGTTCCCGCAAGGTACTGGCTGCAATCCGCAAGGATGCAACTGGCGTCGTCGTCAATACCGCGGAAGTCTATCCCGGCGACTTCACCCGCAATGCCAACTATTCCCTGCCGAACGAACGCATCCGTCACGCGCTGATCGAGCACGCCGGAGAAAAGACCAGTTTCGTTGACGCAACAGAGATAGCGACGGCCCTGCTTGGCAATTCCATCGCAACAAACATGTTCATGCTTGGTTTTGCACTGCAGAAGGGGCTGCTGCCGCTCGACGCAGCATCAATCGAACAGGCGATAGAATTGAACGGCCAGGCAGTGCCGATGAATCTGACTGCACTTGCACTCGGCCGCCACTATGCCGTTCACCCCGATGCCGTGCAGGCTATGCTGCCGCAAGCCGCTGCAGAGCAAGTCCCCCAGACACTGGACGCGATCGTCGAGCGACGCGTCAAGGTGCTCACCGCCTATCAGGACAGTTCCTATGCGAAACGCTACAGCGATGCAGTATCCAGCATTCGTGCCGCGGAAGCCGAGCGCACGCCCGGCAGGCAGGAACTTGCAAAAGCCGCCGCCAGGAACCTGTTCAAGCTGATGGCAATTAAGGACGAATATGAAGTGGCGCGCCTGTTTACCGACGGATCCTTCGCCAGGCAGATCGCCTCGACGTTTTCCGGCGACGTGAAACTGGAATTCCATCTCGCCCCGCCGCTGCTCGGCAAACGCGATCCCGGCACTGGCCTGCCGGTGAAGTCGACATTCGGCCCTTGGATGATGCGCGCTTTCCGCATGCTTGCAGGATTGAAAGGCCTGCGCGGCAGCGTGTTTGACATTTTCGGCTACAGCGCCGAACGCAGGCGCGAACGTGCCCTGATCGGCGAATATCTTTCTTTGCTCGATGAGCTTATCGCGGGACTGACGCCGCAGAGCCATGCGCTTGCCGTCGAGATCGCCGTCCTACCTGACAGGATTCGTGGCTTTGGCCACGTCAAGGAGCGCTCGTTGGAGGCAGTGAAAAGGGAAGAGGCGGCGCTGCTGGAAAAGTATCGCAACGGCAATCCGCAAATTGGCATTGCAGCAGAATAACCTGGCAGCCGAAAAATTCCGGTTTCCGCTTTTCCCCGCGCGCGAATATTGCTATCGGACTCGGCACCAAGCGGAGAGATCGCCAATGCTGAAAGCCTATATTCGCAATAACGATCATCTGTCCCCCATCGAACTTGCGGTTTCCGCGGACGACGCTCCGCCAAAGCTAGATGGAATCGTTCCCTGGATTGATATAGTCAATCCGAGCGCCGCCGAAGACCGCTATGTCGAGAAGATTACCGGCGTATCGATTCCCACGCGCGAAGAAATGCAGGAAATCGAGGCGTCGTCGCGCGTCTACAACGAGAATGGCGCGGAATACATGACCATCGCAGCGGTGGTCAATATCGATACCGAACAGCCTGTCCTGTCGCCGATCACCTTTGTACTCAGCAACCAGACCCTCGTCACGGTGCGCTACGCCGATCCAAGGCCATTCCTGATGTTCATCGCGCGGGCGCAACGCGCCGGAGCAATACACTGCACCACCGGCGAACAGGTCATGTTCGGTTTGCTGGAAGCAATTGTGGACCGGATCGCCGACGCGCTGGAACAGGCAGGACAAAAGATCGATGCCATTTCACGCGCTATTTTCAAAAATCAAGAGGAGAGCAAGACCAGTCGCAGCGCCGACTATCAGCGCGCCATCGTAAACATCGGCCGCGAAGGTGAGCGTCTGTCAATGATCCGCGAAAGCCTCGTTTCCATCACGCGCCTGCTCACCTATCACAATGCCGTCACCGATGTTGGCAAGAAGGCGCAGAAAGAAGCGCGCCAGCGCTTGCGCACCCTGCAGCGCGACGCCGCTTCGCTGACCGACCATTCGGCCTATCTGACCGGCAAGGTGACCTTTCTGCTCGATGCCACGCTTGGCCTGATCAACCTGGAGCAGAACCAGATCATCAAGATATTCTCGATTGCGGCAGTATGCCTGATGCCGCCGACACTTATTGCGTCCATTTACGGAATGAATTTCAAGGTCATGCCGGAATTGCAATGGCCCTTCGGATATCCTCTGGCGCTGGGCGCGATGGTGATCGCCGCCATATTGCCGTTTGTCTATTTCAAGCGGAAAGGATGGCTCTGAAGCGCTTTCCAACCAAAAAATTCGGGTCGATTTAGAGTGGGCGACCCTAAAGTGTCCCAAAAAATCCCGGCTGCTCTGTTGCCGGAACTGGCGAAAGCCTTCGCAGCAGCTCAATCCACCAGAATATTGCGGAACTGCCAGGGATCGCTCTCGTCGATATCCTCGGGAAACAGCCCCGGGCGATCGGTAAGCGGCGTCCAGTCCGTATAGCGGCCAACGAGCGGCCCCAGATACGGAGATTGCACTTCCAGGCAGCGCCGGTAGTCCATCTCGTCGGCTTCCACGATACCTTCACGCGGGTTCTCCAGCGCCCAGACCATGCCGGCGAGCACCGCAGACGTGACCTGCAGACCGGTTGCGTTCTGATAGGGCGCAAGACGACGCGTTTCCTCGATGCCGAGCTGCGAGCCCCACCAGTAGGCGTTGTTGCCATGGCCGAACAGCAGGACACCCAACTCGTCGACGCCGTCGGCAATCTCGTCCTCTTCGAGAATATGGAACTTCGGTTGCGTCACACCGGCCTGCCCGAACATTTCATGCAGGGAGAGGACGGCATCGTCGGCTGGACGATAGGCGTAGTGACAGGTCGGCCGGTACACGGCATTGCCATCCGCATCGCGTACAGTCAGGTAGTCGGAAATCGAAATCGATTCATTATGGGTGACGAGAAAGCCATGCTGCGCCCGTGCCGTAGGCGTCCACGAACGCACGCGCGTATCGGCGCCCGGCTGCAGCAGATATATGCCGGCCCCGCAGCCGGTCGAGTGACCGAAGGCGTTCTCAGGCATCCATTTCTCATGCGTACCCCAGCCGAGTTCCGCAGGCTGCAGGCCTTCCG
Source organism: Alphaproteobacteria bacterium (assembly GCA_029979185.1). Classification (GTDB taxonomy): domain Bacteria; phylum Pseudomonadota; class Alphaproteobacteria; order Rhizobiales; family Beijerinckiaceae; genus Terripilifer. Next base: position 11,163 of record JAPOIA010000067.1, read on the forward strand.
AAATGAACCCTTCGACGGACCATGTATTGACGAAAGTGCCCATATCCTTGGGCTTGTTTGCACGTTGGGTGTCGCGTTCGGCAATGTGTATGCCCTTGACGCCAAGCCGCTGCGCCAGCGAGGCCCAATCCTCGCGCGTTGCGGGCTCCGGCGCGGTATCGCCGAGATCGGCAGCCAGGTTGACCAGCGCACGCTTGACGAACCAGGACACCATGCCGGGATTTGCCCCGCAGCAGGAAACGGCCGTCGTGCCGCCGGGATTGGCAAACTTCTCGCGCCGCACCGTCTCGCGCAGCGCATAATTCGTGCGATCGCCAGCCTTCAGCGTATTGTCGAAATAAAACCCGAGCCATGGCTCGACG